>JBAUWG010000207.1:0-13445 GCA_049583675.1 Desulfobacterales bacterium
GATCATGATCCTTATATCCTTTTTTTTCCTTTACCTGGCCGTCGCCAAAGAGTATGAACCGCTACTGCTGGTTCCCATCGGCTTTGGCATATTTTTGGTGAATTTCCCCCTTGCACCGCTCATGGGATTTACGGAGCACGGCGACCCCGAACTCATCAGAGCCTTTTATAAATATGGTGTGCAGTGGGAGATCATCCCATGTCTGATCTTCCTGGGGCTGGGGGCAATGACCGATTTCGGACCGCTGATTGCCAATCCGAAGACGCTGATCGTGGGTGCCGGGGCACAGCTCGGGGTGTTTATCACGTATTGCGGGACCCTGTTTTTCGGCTTTACGTTAAAAGAAGCTGCGTCGGTGGGAATCATCGGCGGCGCGGACGGCCCCACCACGATTTACCTGACCGCCATGCTGGCGCCGCAGCTGTTGGGCCCAAATGCGTTGGCCGCTTATTCTTACATGGCCATGGTTCCGCTCATACAGCCGCCTATCATGCGCCTGATGACCACCCCCGAACAACGCCGGATCAAAATGCGGCAGCTCAGGCCTGTTTCCGCAAAAGAAAAGCTTCTCTTTCCGCTCATCGCCACGATTTTTATTATTCTGCTGATCCCTGCCGTAGCGCCGTTGATGGGCATGTTCATGTTCGGAAATTTTATGCGTGAATGCGGCGTGGTGAAGCGCCTGAGCGAAACCGCTCAAAACGCGATGATGAACATTGTCACGATACTGTTGGGACTTTCGGTGGGAGCGACCATGCAGGCGAATATCTTTTTGAGCTGGAAACCAATGCTGATTTTCGGCTTTGGGCTTTTGGATTTTATTATATGTACCTTCGGCGGTATCCTGACCGTTCACATCATGAACCTTTTTTTAAAAGAAAAGATGAACCCTCTTATCGGCTCCGCAGGGGTTTCCGCAGTGCCCATGGCGGCCCGGGTTTCTCAAGTGGAAGGTCAGAAAGCCGATCCCGACAACTGGCTCATCATGCATGCCATGGGCCCCAACCTTGCCGGCGTTATCGGTTCTGCCTCCGCGGCAGGAATGTTCATTGCCATGTTCAAGTAGGAGAGCATTATGACAAAATTACCCGATGAATTTTTCAAAAGAATTTGGACGTGGTTCATTTTGGCATTAATGTTGATTATCTCGGTGCCACGGACCCAGGTTTGGGCGGCTTTTGGTGAAGATCTGGAAAAGCCCAAGCCCGAATTCACCCGTGAGGGAGATATCATCACAGCCAAGCTCATCCCTCGTGCAAAAAGCACCAGCATTTCGATCCAGTTCCAGGTTTCAGGCGGCGACCTCATCGATGTTGAAGGGCTGGATTTTAAAGAGGCTGACCGTCCCGGCGTCGACAATAAGGATTTCAAGTCCGAACTTTTTGTGATCAAAATCGACAAGGTTTCTCCGGGCGGAGAGGCCAAGGTATCCATCACGTCGAATTTTTTCACCAGCTCGACCGAGTACTGGGTATTCAACCCACAGTCAAAAACGCCCTGGATGAACGCTGAGGCACAGAACATAAGCCTTCCCGACCTGGTCCAAAAACTGACGGTTTCCGTAAAGGACGGCGGCCCCTTTGACAGTGACGGCGCTGCCAATGGCCGGATCACATTTGAGGGAGGACCCAAGGACTCATTTTGGGGATATGCCATGGGGACCCTTTTTATCCGGTTCTTCGGGATTTTTTTGGTTCTGTCCATCCTAATGATCGGCATGATCCTGTCAGGCAGGGTCTTTCAGATGTTGGACAAAAAAAAGGCGGAAAAAGCAAAAGAGAGTCATCTGCAGCCAAAAGCCCCGGCACCCGATACCCAACCGGCCGAGTCCGTTGAACCGGAACTGGCCGCAGCTGTCTGTGTAGCCTTGCAGTTGCATTTTTCAGCACATCGACCCACGGCACCCCCCCATTTTATCAAGCCGGAGATTTCACCCTGGGTCCGGCAAGGCCGTGAACGGATCATGAATGCTCGATCCATACTTACCAACCGCGGTAATCGCTTACAGAATCGATGAGGCTCTTTATGAAATACAAAATATCAGTCAACGACCGAAAGTTTGAGATTGAAATCAATAACATCAAAGAAGGCATTGCCCAGGTAACCGTCGATGGCCAACCCTTTGACATTTTGATCGAAAACTACGAGGAAGTCGCGACCGGAGCTTTGCTTTCGGGTCCTGCGTCGACATATGCTGCTGCAGCGGTGACTGCCGCAACGCCGAGACCGGCGCCGTCCCCGAAACCGGCGCCAACACCTCCCAGGGCATCATCACCGACGACGGGCCGAATCGAGGTGCCGTCTCCCAAAAAAGTGCAGACCGCGGGTGAAATTGTGGCACCGATTCCCGGACGCATCATGGATATCAAGGTGAAGGTTGGAGACCCGGTAGCCAAGGGCCAAACCCTAGCGACCATGGAAGCCATGAAAATGGAAAATAATATTACCAGTACCATGGATGGTTTTGTTCAGATGATTCAGGTTCAAAAAGATTCGGAGGTCGCCACCGGCGAAGTCATTATGATCATCGGATAGTCGCCTGTCCCGGGGATTTAGGCGGTATGCCCTGCTGCGTCACGATATGGAGGTCAAAGAAAATCCGGCCTTTTTTTAAAAGGCCGGATTATAAGATGTTATGCAGTCAATATTATTTGATCTCGATGGCGCGAAAAACGCTCAATTGAATGTATGGGTTATTCGCTGCTCGTTATTTAAAAAACGCCGTCACCGATACCCGGTTAGACCATGGAATAGACATAAAGATTTCGGCGTAGACGCTCACCCTCTTCGACCCTGCTTTCCGATCGGTCTTCCACGCTTTCCGACACCACAAAAGCGATGTCTTTATACTCTCTGGTGATGGATTCCAGCGCCTCTTCGGGCTCGCTGAACATGACAATGTGATGAAAAGCAATTCCTTTTTCGGCAGCCGCTTCCTGAAACAACCCGGCATTTTTTTTGGACATGGCCGAAAACTCTTCACAGACCTGGTTGCGAGAAGATGAAAACAGCTTAAATGTTTCGCAGGACAGCGGCGCCGTATTTAAGGCCAGAATGTCATAGGACATCCGCTGCGCCATTTCCAGAGCATAATCGATAATCTCTTTTGAAAAATCGCTTTCTCTACCCATAACCAGCAGTTTTGTGGGCGCCTGAGCCTCTTTTTTTTCAGCCATTGACATTACGGCATATTCGGATTCGCCGGCTTCGGCAAAGGTAATCGCTTCCTGATATTTGTCCATTTTGTTGCCGGTTTTGCTCAATTTTCGTTTGATTCTTCCAAAAATCCCAGCCATTTTTACCTCCTCCTTAAACCCTATATGTTTTTTCATTTTGTTCGATGTCTAACCGTGAACCGTAACCAGGGGAACGGATAAATCTCTTTTAATCTTCGCAAGAGTATTTTTCTTTTCAAAGCTATCGACGGTTCCGCTGCCTCCGATAACATCGTAGATGGTCAAAATAACGTCCCGATGGTCGTTGACATATTCGACGATCTCTTTTTCCGGATTCCCCGACGTAATCGAAAAGCGACAATGAACACCTGCTTTTTCCGATTCCTGAATGAGATGTTCAATCTGCTTCGAGGCCTCAGTCATTATATCCAAAGCCGTCTCGTGCTCACCGGCTTCCGCAAAGGTTGCCGCTATTATGGCGCTTTCAACGAACTTTTTGGCAAGCGAGGCATTTTTTCGAATCTTTTTCATATACTTGCGATAGTACCGGGGTCTGATGATCTGGAATATGCTCAGTTCCGCCTTTATCCGCTTGCAAAGCGACACCGCATACTCGAATGCCCTCTTGTCGGGGGTCATGCCGTCTATGGTTAACAATACGCTTTTCATCGTTGTCCTTTTTCCCCGCTGATCCTTGGCGCCCGGTTAAAACCGCATCTCCGGACGGGTTTCTTCACTGCGCCGAACACGGTCTTCGGCCTTTTTCCGGGATTCGCTTTCCGGACGGTCATGCATGATATCGAGCGCCATCTCATGCTCATTGGCCTGGGCAAAGGTAATTGCCGCCATCAATCTGTCGAAAGTCTCTTTGAATTTAAACATGGGTGAATCCTCCATTGTGCAATGTTTATTTCGCTGTTGTTCATTGGTAGAGCAACTCTTGTGCCAATGCCGACAGAAATATATATCTAATTGATAACATTAGGTTTATATCGGTATTAACCGTATAATCACCTCCTATAAAAATGTTGCAATTTGCAATGGTTCTGTGGATGATAAAAATATCTCTTTTAATATTAGAAAGTTATTCAATATTGCAAAAAAAGAAGGGCTCGTTGCGTATTGTAACGCCTATTATTGCCTGGCAGACCCACAGCAAAAAATTATTGCGCGGGGCAGTTGAATCTGATTGTATACGGAAAATAGAGGAATCCTATCATGCGAATATTTAAGAAGGAAAAAGGACAAATGAAGGAACTGCCGTCGGAACTCAACGAACTAAAAGAAGACGTGCAAAGGGCTAAAATGCCCGAACCGGTAGAAAAAGTCGTCTGCAAAGAACTCGAGCGGCTGACCAAGACCTCCCCTTCAAGCACGGAATATACCATCGGCATCAACTATATCGATTATCTGTTGAGTCTGCCCTGGAACAAAATGACCAGTGACAACCTCGATATTAAACGGGCCGAATCCATCCTCAATGAAGATCATTTTGGGTTGGCCAACATAAAAGACCGCATTTTGGAGCATCTTTCCGTCAGGATTCTCAAGATGTCGGGCCAACACAAGATACTGGTGGTGGATGATGAAAAAATTACCCGCCAGAATCTGGAACATGTTTTTAAAAAAGACGGCTATCACGTCAATACCGCGTCCGATGGTGTACAGGCGTTGGATTTTCTGGAAAAAAGTGCCTTTGATGTTATCGTCACGGATCTTAAAATGGGAAAAGTCGACGGCATGACGGTTCTGGAAAAAGCCAAAGCAGTCAACCCAAGTACCGAAGTGATTATCATCACAGGGTACGCCACCGTATCCACGGCCATTGAGGCGATGAAAAAGGGATCATACCATTACCTGACCAAACCGTTAAGGCTCGATGAAATCCGTTCAACCATCCAAAAAGCATTGTATAAGAAAAAAGTTCGTTTGGAGCCCAAAGGGCCGGTACTCCGTTTTGCCGGCCCTCCCGGCACCGGAAAAACATCGCTGGGCATGTCCATTGCCAGGAGTTTGGAACGAAAATTTGTTCGCATATCTCTGGCCGGCATGAAGGATGAGGCTGAAATAAGAGGGCACCGTAAAAGCTATGTCGGTGCGTTGCCGGGAAGAATTATTCAGGAAATACGCCGTGCGGAAACAAAGAATCCCGTGATTATGCTCGATGAAATCGACAAAATCGGCCGTGATTTTAAAGGGGATCCGGCCGCGGCCTTGTTGGAGGTTCTTGATCCCGAACAGAATACGCATTTTACGGACCATTACCTGGATGTTCCCTTTGACCTGTCTCGTGTGATGTTCATCGCCACTGCAAACGCCCTGGATCTTATTCCGGGCCCCCTGCTGGACCGCCTGGAGGTGATTACCCTGTTGGGGTATACGGAAGAAGAAAAAGCCAAAATTGCGACCCGATATTTAATTCCCAGAGAAATCGAAGAAGCGGGGCTCACTGAAAATCCACCGGTTTTCACGCCGGAGACCATCCATAAAATCATCCGGGAGTACACCCGGGAAGCGGGTTTGAGAAATCTCAAGCGTCAGATTGCTTCCATTTGCCGCAAAATCGCCCGGGAAACATTGCGCGGGGCGCATAAAGACGGAGCGACCCATCTGACGCCGGAACTGGTGGAAGATTTTTTAGGCCCTCAAAAGTTTTATTTCGAGATTGCGGAAGCCAAAGAAAGGGTGGGCGTGGCCACCGGACTGGCATGGACGGAAGCCGGCGGCCAGATCATCTTTATTGAAGCCGCCAAAATGAAAGGAAAAGGCAATCTTATTCTCACCGGGTCATTGGGAGACGTGATGAAGGAATCGGCTCACGCGGCGATGAGTTATATTCGAAGTCACGCCGCTGCTTTCAACATTCCGGACAGCCTATTTGAAACCCATGACATTCACATCCATGTGCCGGCCGGCGCGATCCCTAAAGACGGTCCGTCCGCCGGCGTGACCATCGCCGTAGCGCTTATCAGCCTGATAACGAACCGTTCCTGCAAAAGGAACGTCGCTCTGACCGGCGAGTTGACGTTAAGCGGAAGGATTCTGCCGGTGGGCGGCGTCAAGGAAAAGGTCCTGGCTGCACACCGGGCCGGTGTCAAATCCGTGGTTTTTCCGGCCAGAAATGATTCAGACATCAAGGATATCTCCGAGGATATTAAAAAAGATATTCAGGTCATCGAAATCAATGAATTGGAAGAGGTTATCGATTTGGTGTTGAATCCTGCTTAAACTGTTTTATTTCAATGCGCAACTTCAGCGTGAAGGCGGTTCATTCTTAATCCTCCTGCGGATTTTCCGGACCAGCCCCTCAGTGATTGGCCCGTCTTCTCGATATGCATCGCATATTGTGCTTGCAGGACCAAGACGCGATGCTCCATCTCCAACACCTGGGCCTCGGACAGAGTCGCAGCTTCCAGGAAGCCCAGGGTCTGTTCGATGCCTGTCTGCCATGCTGCGCAGCGGGACAGGCAGGCGGATCATTCCGGTACGCCGCTCCTCGTCATTCGGGAAGGTCATACCAAGACATTCAACGGCCCTTTCATCCGTCGCAAATTCCTCTTCAAAGAGTTTCCTTGACCTGGTTGGACAGGAGACAATCTTGTTTTGAACAGTTGTTGCTGCTTGCCGTCTCCTGGTGATTTGCCCATCATCAAGAATCCCTTATACTGCAAATGGACGCTAATGAACGCCTTTAAAAAACAAAATTAATTCGTGTTTATTCGCATTCATTCGTGGTTCTTCGATTTGGCCAGTCGTCCAGTGGTGTGCGGATATTTGGTAACGAATATGAGGACCGCTGGGGGGTTCTTAAAACGGATCTTGTAATGATTTTTCCGGCAGCAGGCCACTCTGCAATTCTTTTTCTTAATAAGTAACTATTTTTCCAACTCGATTAGAGGGATACTTCGCTTTTTAGAAAAAAAGAATTGGCTACCGGAGAGAAAATAAGCTATTATTAGGCTACCAATGAAAGGAGGTGCCCGATATTGTTGTCTTTAGACCAAAAAAGGCTGGCTGAAATATCAATCTCGGTGGGCACAGGCTGGCTTTTGGGCGCATGCATGGAGGCCCGTGGTAAGCAAGACCTTTGGATGAGGCAGAAACCGGAGGTTCTCGAGGTCCTGCGCGAACAGGCCATCATCCAAAGTGTGGAATCCTCGAACCGGATTGAAGGGGTAACGGTACCGGTTGACCGGCTCCGTCCGGTTGTCCTGGGAAAAGTCAAGCCGCGGGATCGCTCGGAAGAGGAATTCGCAGGGTACAGGCAGGCTTTAGACTGGATTTTCTCGCGAAAGCGCAAGGTGTCCGTCATACCGGCGGTCATTCAGAGGCTTCACGCCTTCGCTCAGGGCGGCCTTTCAGGCGATGCGGGTGAATGGAAGAAGCGGGACAACGAAATCATCGAGATTCTGCCGAACGGCGAGAGAAAAATCAGGTTTGTTCCCACATCCGCCAAGGACACTCCAAAAACCATGGATACGCTTTGCCGGAATTACCGTGAAGCCTGTGAAGACCAAAGCATCCCACCGCTCTTGATTGTCGCAACTTTCGTGTTCGATCTTCTGTGCATACATCCGTTTCGTGACGGGAACGGACGTGTTTCACGGCTGGTTACAATCCTCTTGCTCCAGGCTCACGGCTTCCAGGTGGCACGATATGTCAGTTTGGAACGTTTGGTTGAGCAAAGCAAGGAAGAATACTACGGCATCTTGAGCGAATGCTCCAAAGGATGGTACGAAGCCAAGAACGATCTCATACCTTGGTGGAACTATTTTTTGAGCGTGTTGCGCCGTGCCTATAAGGAGTTCGAGCGACAGGTGGAATCGACGGAGGCCCGTCCCGCCAAAAGCGACTTGGTGAGGCAGACCGTTCTCGCTCAAGTGGAGCAGTTCACCCTGGGAGACCTTGCGGCCCAGCTGCCTTCAGCCAGCACACAACTTATCAAGAAAATTCTCGCGGAGCTGAAAAAAAAGGGCAAGATTCGCCTTGTCGGCAAGGGACGGGGCGCGCGATGGGAAATCATTTCATAGAAAGAAAAGGAATTTTGGAAAAGGCCATTGAACCGGATAAGCGGTTATTTTTAGGCTACCGTTCAGCGAAAAGCGGGTTACTTCCCGTTCGATGCTGCATTCGTTTTTCAAACGTATTGATCAGTGATTCGCGTTTCTCAATTGTCAGATATACTTAAACATGGCAAACCGCAGATCTTTCCGGGTCGGATTGCCGGTTTTGACAAATCCGCGGCTTTGATAGAACGCTTCCGAGGAAGAAAATTTGGGGACTTCTACTTCTACCTCCTTCATTCCCATGTTTCTGAACAAATTTTCACACTGCTCATACAGAAGAGACCCATAGCCTTTTCTGGAGTAAATCCTTTTGATCTGCAGCGTTTTTATAACCAGTTTCATTCCTCTTCGAACCACAAGCGCACAGCCGATGATATCTTCCTCTTCGTTGAACAGCATGGCCAGATACCCTCTGTCCATCTCTTCCCGAATTTTTTCGGGCGTTGCAAAAGCCACCAGTCTTTCAAGATCCTCCGGACAATACTCGCCCTGATGCACATCCTGCGTATTTTTCCGGATCAACGCTGCTACTTCATCGGCTTCGGCATCACTCAGCGCATGTGTGTTTTCCCTTAAATTGTCTACGATTTTGATTTTCATTAGTAAAACATTACCGGCAGATTTCTTTTGGGAATTTTTCTTTTAAGAACGACAGCGAAACAATGTTAAAAATTAAAAATTAAATCCGTCTGAACCCTATCTTCATGTTCCCGTTGTTTGTTCTTGCTGAAAGTAACGTCGGAAGGATTCCACTGGGTGATTGGATCGGTATAAAAATAAGCGGCATCAAATTGCAGCCGATCCAGCACCATATATTTGAGTTTCACTTTATGTCCTTTTCGGTTTGCACCGTAAAAATCCTGGTCATTCATCGAACCGATAACCGCGTCTCTTTCAATTCGGGCGTATTTATACTCGATGGCCCAGTCGCCTTTTGTCTTTGACTCACCCAGATCAAATCCAATGTAGTAGGCGGTATCCTGGCCGCTGGGAACATTATCGGCGGTGTTGACGATGTAGTCGAAACTCAGTGTTGTGGGGATTTTTCCCAGCTTGAATTTAACAAATGAAATGCCTTCCCACAAATTATAATCATATGCATACTGCAAATGTCCATCTGCATCGAGAACAAACGAGTTGCCGCCGCCGGTCTTATAGTCTGCTGTATGGAGATACTTTGAATTTTCGAGGTTGGCCCAATCATAATAGCTGCCGGCCAGAATCCATTCCAACTTCCCTATGGTCCAGTCGAATCCGGCTTGATAAATAAAAAGAGCCGCGTCGTTTGTTTGGTCCGCGACCTCGTTGACCGACATCTGGCCCAGTTGTACAAATGGTTTGAAATCCGCCCATCCCGGATACTGATAATATTCATAGGCCCCTTCGGGATTTACATCAGGATCCCACATGATGTCGGTGTGCAAAAACGTGTTTTTGAATTTGCCGCCGGCAAGCACCAGTTTCTTCAACCAGTTGGGGGTATAGACGGCATAAGCGCGGGCAAGATAGATGCCCTTGTCATTGAAGTCATCGGTAAGACTCTGGTTGCTGGTCGGTGCCTCCCGATTGGTGTCCTGGTCGGTGGAAAGCATGATCTGGGTAACTATTTCATCACTGATATGGCTGTCGAAAAAGAGTCTTGCGCGAATTCGGAATCTATCGCGGTTTGGAATATCTTTAAGGGATCCGTCCGTCTGTTCCTCTTCTCGGTTGTAGATGCCCTCATAACGAAGTCTCAGGTCGCCGGATACTTTGGTATCTCTAATCCACTTGGGAATGTTTTCGCTCCACTTTTCGGATGTTGCTCTGGTTTCCGCTTTTACGGATTTTGTCATTTCTTCCTTTTGGGTTTCTTTTGCCTTGTTGATGGATTCCTTTTGATATTTCATTTCCTGTTTCAGCATTTCGATTTCCTGCTGTTGTTTCTGAATAATGATGCTGAGTTCATTGAGCTTGTTCAGCATATCCTCGTTGCTCATTGCAGCCAACGAAATTTGAGGGAGACAAAGCATGATCACGGTGAGCAGCGTTGCACATATCTTGCACCATCTCATTTGATGCACCTCCTGTTTTAAAATCTTTGTTTTCTACTTATTTGAGCCCTGCGGGAGTTTTTCTACTAAATTCTTAGAAAGGGCGGAATGGATACTCTTTTTTTTAAATCGGATGATATCTTAAAGATAGTTTCCTGTTCTTTCTTTACGATCCCTTGTCGCGAGTTAGTGCGGTTTAAAAAAAAGAGTGTCCATGGAGCGCCTGCTCGGCCCCCTCTACCCCAATTATTTATGGTGAATCGAGGATGTTCCGGATGTCTTTTTCGATCTTTTGCTGATAATGGTTCAGCGCGGCGCTGTTGCTCATGATCATATCGAGCTGCCGGGTATGAAGCGTCAGATACCCCAGAATTTCGAGACGTTTTTTCATGTACGCCATGTCACGGCCTTCCACCCGCGCAATGAGATTGTCTTGTCTTACGTCGACCCTGAAGCCCTCTTTTTGAAGTATTTCTGCAATAAAATTGACCCTTCCGAGTCGTCGCTGATGGTCTGCCGCGCCGCCTTTAAATTGGAAACTGATATAATTTTCCATTAAGCGTTCACCGATCAGCGCCTCCAGGATGGAAAAATGATAGCCCAATCTCGAACTCAAGCTGCAATAATTTTTGGAGATCATAAAATAATTACGGGCGGCATAGGCTGAACGAAGGCCGGGAATTAAATTCCGATTTACCGTCGATTGAAATATTACCGACGCAAATCCCTTACCGTCAATTGCCGGAGGGCCTTCCCAGGGAACCGCGCTAAATCCTTTCCAGAAAGCCAGCATCGGGATGGAAGCAATATTTTCAAGCTTAACATACTTTCCGTTTATCTCTTTGTTGAATCCGTCGTCCAAATCCAAAATCCACCACTGCATGGGTACGTTATAAAAAAGTTGTTTACTCGATTTCTCAGAAAAGTTATGGGCCTTACCGAAATTAAACATCTCATATACTGCTTTTTCATGGATAAACCGCGTGATGTCATGAAGGGTTTTGCAGTTGACCGCACTAAAATATGGAGAATCCGGGTCGAGCAGGTTTAAAGGGATGATAAGCCGGCTCACCTGTTTCAAGGTTTCATAAACCGGACTGCCTTGCATAAGATTTATCTTTGGCCCAAATTTTGCCGGCAGCGATTCGATCTTCCCTTTATAAACGGTGAGGGCATCGGCATCGACGGTGACCTGATCGCCATGATTCAATCGATCCATAGCACCGGGCACACCGAAGAGCGCCGGAACGCCGAACTCTCTTGCCACGCTGGCGAGATGCCCGGCAAAGCCGCCCTGCTCCGTTACCACGGCAGCCGATCGATTTAACAAAGAGGACCATATGGGAAGTGCCTGTCGGGCAACCAGTACCGCTCCATGAGGAAACTGCAAAAGATCTATTGTCTTGTCCACCAAAAAAACCGTCCCGCTGGCCGCGCCGGGACTTGCGGTAACACCTTGCCCGGCAATGACGGCGTCATGCGGTCCATTGACTGCAGGTTCGAAAAGTTCCGGCTTCAACGGCGTTATTTGCTTCAAAGGCCGGCATTGCAGGATATAAATAGAACCATCTCTGGCAACGGCCCATTCGATGTCTTGGGGTATTGAATAGTGCTTTTCAATCTTGTCCGCAAGTTCCGACAAATCCAATACCTTTTGGTCATCAATGGAGGACAGATCCTTTTGATCCCCGGTTAACTCCGTTCGGCAGACCCCTTCTTCCGGGAGGCACACAAATTTTATTTTCTTGGTGTTTACTTTTTTTCGGATAATTTCTCTGGGCGATTTTTTTGAAACGACAAAAAGGTCACAGGCATCACTGCCGTCAACCACCGACTTGGGCAACCCCCATGCGGAATTGATAAACATCGCGTCATCGGCCATATCAACGGGATTCCGCGTATAGGTGACGCCGCCGGTCACGGCGTCCACCATGCGCAGGCATCCCACGCACATGGAAATATCTTCATCCTTAAATCCCCTGTTTAGCCGGTAGGTCAAGGCCTGAAACGAGTATTTACTCGCCAGAATCTCCTTATATGCCTGGAATAGGCTGTCAAAACCGACGTTCAGCTCACTGCGATACTGGCCGGCAAATGAACTGTCCCGCATATCTTCTCCCAGGGCGCTGCTTCTTAACGCCAAAGTTACTTTTTCTTTCGCGTCTGATTCGAGTCTGCCATAGGCCTTCCTGACGGCTTCGGACAGATCGTCCGGTATCCTGGACTGGATAATAAGCTGCTGGATTTTTGAGCTCAGTTCATAACGTTTTTCGATATTATCTCCATCAGCGGATTGGAAAAGCCGGTCAATTTCCGCTTGCAGGTCATTTTTTTGGATCACCCTTTCATAGGCCGCGGCAGTAATGACAAATCCTTCGGGAACCCTGACCTGAAGCTTATTTTTTATTTCCCCGAGATTGGCCATCTTGCTGCCGACAACATCGCTCATCTCCTTATTCACGGCATCGATGGGTATGACAAGCCTTTTATCCGTCGTTGATTGCTTCTGTGAAAGCACCCCGTCGATCTTTTGCCGGATATCATTAAAACGGGCATCGAGTTCCCCGTACCGGTCCTGGGCGAGTTTCCCGATAAGTTTTATCATATTAAAAACATTGACGGAAATCGCCGTACAGCTTGCCCGGACAAAGGTCATGCCAAAGACTTGTCCGCTCCCAAGGGCCCGCTCCATGTCGGCCATAGTCTCGAGCGCTCTGTTGTTGGCATTCAGAAGGAGCTTGAAACTGTGATACCGCTCCCTAAACTCAATGCGGAGTTGTTCGACATCACCGGCTTCTGGTTCCGGCTTTTTAATAAAAAGCTTTTTAAATTGATCCAACAGTGCGCCCATAACGGTCTGTTCCGAAGTTTCAAATGGACAGGATACTGCTAATTTTAATGAGAAGCATCATACGTCAAATTCTTCTGAAATGCTACGATGCATTTCATATCCCACTTGAAAAAAAGGCCGAAAGCAGGTCCGGGCTCTTATTGCTTTAAGCCTGGTCAACGGCCAAACGTCAATCCTCAGTGTTCCAGCTTCAGACCCCAACCTTCAAATATACACATAACGGCAAAACCATACCAGAGCGTATAGATGACATAAAACATCAGAGAAAAAAAGATAATAAAGGCCCGGTCGGATATTTTTTCAGGCTCGATCCGGTAGT
>JBAUWG010000208.1:0-3119 GCA_049583675.1 Desulfobacterales bacterium
GTTGAAAACTATTCCAGATATTGAGCAGCGTGATAAAATCGGAAGAAGGATCACAAAACACTTTCTGGGCTTGATCCGCTTCCCGGGCTTTTTCAGCGGGCCTTTCACGGGGATCCTGAATGCTCAAGGCAGCGGCGATCACGATTGTTTCTTCAAGACACCCCTCGTTTCGAGCTTCGATAAGCATTCGCGACAGTCTCGGATCAATGGGCATTTTCGCCATGATCTCGCCTTTTTTTGTCAGCAAAAACCGTCGGGTCTTTTTTGGATGGCGATGTGACTCGGGAACAATGGCGCCCAGTTCGTATAGGAGATCGAATCCATCCTGGATGCTTTTTGCGGCCGGTTTGTCGATGAAAGGGAAATTCGATATATCGCCCAGATTCAGGGAAATCATTTGGAGGATAACCTCGGCGAGGTTGGCGCGCAAAATTTCAGGCGAAGTGAACAGAGGCCGGGTTTCGAAATCGTTTTCAGAAAAAAGCCGGATGCACACGCCGTTTTCCATGCGGCCGCATCTTCCTTTTCGCTGATCGGCGCTGCTTTTTGATATGCCCGTCACCGGAAGGGCGGTGATTCTCATCCTCGGCATGTAGTGGGATATACGTGCAAGCCCCGTGTCGATAACGTATTTAATGCCGGGTATGGTGATGGAAGTTTCAGCGATATTGGTCGCGACGATAATTCTTCTTTTCGGACCCCGTGAAAAAACCCGGGACTGCGCGGATGCCGACAGTCTGGCAAAAAGCGGCAAGATCTCCGTGCTGCGGTAATTCTTTTCCTTGATAAGTTCACAGGTGTCACGAATATCCGCTTCCGTGGGCATGAAAATCAGAATATCTCCGGAAGCGGTTTCTTTAAAAAGGTGATCTATTTCGCGGACGGCTGCTTCAACATGGGTCTGCGGATCGTCGTTTTCGATGGGCGAGTCCTGAATTAAGTAACGAACTTTTACCGGGTACATGCGGCCGGACACTTCGATTACCGGTGCATGATCAAAAGCTTTTGAAAATTTTTCGGTATCGATGGTGGCGGAGGTGATAATCAGTTTAAGGTCTTTTCTTTTTGTTAGCAGCGTCTTTAGTATGCCCAGGATAAAATCGATATTCAGACTTCTTTCATGGGCCTCATCCACGATGATGGTATCATATTCATACAGCCCCGGATCATTTTGAGCTTCCGCCAAAAGCATGCCGTCCGTCATAATCTTGATAAAACCATTGGGACCCGTCTTGTCTTTGAATCTGATTTTATAACCGACGGACTTTCCGGGCACTTCTCCGAGCTCTTCGGCAATCCTTTGAGAGACCGTTATTGCGGCGATTCTTCTGGGCTGGGTGCAGCCGATCTTTCCGTCAATCCCGCGGCCCGCGGCAAGACAGAACTTCGGAATCTGTGTGGTTTTCCCGGAGCCGGTTTCGCCGGATATGATCACCACCGGATGATTTTTGATGGCATCGATGATGTCGTCTTTTTTGGCCAGGATGGGGAGGGCTTCGTTGTAGATCGGTTTCGGCCGATGTGTTTTGCGCCAGGCTCTTTTGTCGACGGATCTTTGAAGCCTTTTTTCGATAAGAATCAGTCGCCGGTTAATTTTTTCATGAGACGATGGCTTCTCTATTTGCCGTTTAATGCGGATGATGTCACGACGAACCGCGTGTCTATCTGCAACCAGTGCTTTCGGCAACCGCGATTCGATATCTTTAAACATATCGGTAAAACCTAATAGGAATTCAGGAGATGCGCATCCTTTCAACACGCACCTTTGCATGCGCGTTTCAAAGCCTTAAGAAGCGCGGCTTTGTGAAATTCACCGGCCAGATGCACCGGACTTTTACCGTAAATCGGATCCCAGGCCGAAGGATCCGCCACACAGAAATACTGTACTTCAAGTCCGATTCGGACCGGGGCTTCTTTGACGGAAAGACCTTCAACACGCTGTGCCGCCTCCCAGGTCGCTTTGCAAGGCGCCCCGCGAACCACTTCGATGCGATCGATACGACCTTGGGAAACCTTTACGGTAAACTCCGGCATGCCAAACATGTCTCCATAATCACCCAGGCAGACCTGCCTGGAAAGACCGCATCATGTGGGCGGCGTCAGGACGCCCTCCACGTGTAACTTTTTCCCGGAAGCCACCACCGGGATTTTTTTGTCACGGCAAAGTGCGGCAAGATCATGGGATAAATCCGGATGTTTTAAATAGTCCAGAACCAGATCCGCCTGAAAATTCCGGGGAATGTATTTCGTGGTATCATCGATAATTTCAGGCAGCGTTTCATTGATGGATACCACTTCTACGGTAAAACGGTTGTGGCCGTATTGCCGTATGCCTTCTATTTTTTTTTCACCGCCGTTGTTTTGCTGGAAAACCAAAATCTTTTGGGGATTGGCGGCCGGTTTCAATCCTCGTGTTTTCGATGCGATGCAGGCGGTACATTCAAAATCTTTTTTCATCATACGTGTCACTCCATATTCGATTCGAGATGTTCTCGTTTTTTTTCAAACTCAGCCTTTTTTTCTTCAAAGCTAACCGTGGATTGCTCGAGTTCGTCAAAGAGGGTATCGATGACCGATTGGCAGCGATGGATGGATCGAGAGAGATCGCCGATCTTCTCTCCATCGCCGGCCTGTGAAGCCGCCAGCATATCCGCATTGAGTTCATTGAGCTCTTTTTCATATTTTTCGATACGGTTTTCAATACTTAAAATTTGTTCTTCCAAGGGCTTGATGATTTTGGATCGTTCGGCAATAAATATGGAACGCATCCGTCTTTTTTCTTTTTTGGTCAACTTAACCGGGGATTCAGCGTTATCGATTTCTTCGGAAAAGGATTTCAAAGCGTCTGATTCGTCGGCCCATCCGCCTTTTTCCAGAAACCGCTGATACCCTCCTTCGAATACATGAGTACCGTGATTCTGAAATACGATGAGACGCTCGGCGAGCGCATGCAAGAACATTTCGTTATGCGTCACCATGATGACGGTGCCGTCAAAATTGTCGATGGCGGCAAGCATTGCATCGCATGATTCCATGTCGAGGTGATTGGTGGGTTCATCGAGAAGCAAAAGATTCACCGGCGTGACGAGAAGTTTTCCAAGAATCACCCGGCTCTTTTC
>JBAUWG010000209.1:0-8888 GCA_049583675.1 Desulfobacterales bacterium
ACAGGGATGCATTTCGGCGATTGGGCGAAGATCGCGTGAAGCAAGAGATTCTCATCCTGGATCATATCGGACCGAACTTCATCGTGGCTGAAAAATCCTTTCTTGCCCGTATCATCGCCCTTGGAAAAGATCGGGCCAGCGTTCTTAAAGGACTGGAGCAGGGCAAGAGAAATGTTGAATCGACCATATGTTTTCTTTAGAGGATTACGATTACCATCTTCCCGAAGAACGGATCGCCCAAGCGCCGGCAGCACGGCGTGACCAATCCAAACTGCTGGTCATGGACCGGGAAAACGGAAAAATAACACATCTTAAATTCTACGATATACATCATCTTATCGAGGCATCGGATATTTTGGTGATCAATGACACCAAGGTCGTTCCGGCGAGGCTTTATGGGCAAAAAGAGACCGGCGGGAAGGCAGAACTTCTGATGATTGATTTTCCGGGCAAAACCAAAATTCAGACCGAGGAAGGGGAATGTGTTTGCCGGTGTTTGATCAAAACGGCCAAAAAGCCCAAAAACGGCGCGATGCTTTTTTTCGGTCAAAAACTGAAGGCTAAAATCCTCAATTTTGAAAACGGCATCTATACCGTCCGATTTTTGTATCGAGGAAATTTTGAACATATCCTCGAACGGATCGGACATGTGCCTTTACCCCCGTACATTCAACGCGGTGATGATCAAAAAGATCGAACCGCTTACCAGACCATTTATGCGGCTGAAAAAGGGGCTGTGGCTGCACCGACCGCGGGGCTTCATTTTTCGATGGGTCTTCTCGACAAACTCAAGAAAAAAGGGGTGACGATTGTAGCCATTACCCTTCATGTCGGTTACGGGACCTTTTCGCCGGTCAGGGTGGCGGACATCCGGGACCATCGGATTCATTCCGAATGGTATTCCGTTTCCAAAGCGGCGGCGGATCAGATAAACACCGCTAAAAAAGCGGGCCGTCGCATCGTTGCGGTCGGGACCACCTCGGTCCGGACATTGGAGTATGCATGTGATGAAAATGGGATGGTTGCCGCAGGCTATGGGAACTGCGACCTGTTTATATACCCCGGATACCGTTTCAACCTTATCGATGCCATGCTCACGAATTTTCACCTTCCCAAATCGACCCTGCTGATGCTGGTATCGGCCTTCTCGACCCGCGAAAATGTGTTGAATGCCTATCAAACAGCCATCGAAAAAAAATACAGATTTTATAGCTATGGAGATGCGATGTTGATCGCATGATTCGGATCAGCCGATAAAAAAAGATTTTTTATCACGAAAACACGAAAATGCGAAAACACGAAACCGTTAATATTTAAATTTCGTGCTTTCATCCTTTCGTGTTTTCGTGATTAGATTTTATATTTTAACACAATAAGCACAAATGATACGACTCAGGAAGCACAAACTCTAATATTATGTTCAATTTCAAGATCATTGCGGAATCGAAAACGACCCGGGCGAGGGCGGGAATTTTACAGACCGCTCACGGCGAAGTCGAAACACCGATTTTTATGCCGGTGGGGACGTTGGGTACCGTTAAATCGCTCTCCCCCGAAGAACTGAAAGCCTGCGGGGCTCAAATCATCCTGGGAAATACCTACCATTTATACCTTAGACCCGGATGTGACGTGATCCAATGTTTTGACGGTCTCCATGGTTTTATGCACTGGGACGGCCCTATTTTAACCGACAGCGGCGGCTTTCAGGTGTTCTCCCTGGCAAAACTCCGAAAAGTGACCGACGAAGGCGTGTTGTTCCAGTCCCATATCGACGGCTCCAGCCATATGTTAACCCCGGAAAAGTCGGTGGAGATACAGGCCTGTTTAGGATCGGATATTGTGATGTGCCTTGACCAATGCATCCAATATCCGGCGCTTCGATGTGACGCCCGGGACGCACTCGATGTCACCACTCAATGGGCAAAAAGATCCAAAGATGCCTTTAAAAGCGATAAAAACGCCCTGTTCGGCATTGTTCAGGGCGGCATGTTCAAAGACCTTCGAGAACTATCGGCCCATGGTCTGATGGATGTCGGATTTGACGGCTATGCCGTCGGCGGTCTCAGCGTCGGAGAACCGAAAGATCTCATGCTTGAAATGGCCGATTTCACCCTGCCGATCCTGCCGGATGCAAAACCGAAATATGTCATGGGCGTCGGAACCCCCGAAGATATTGTCACGCTGACAGCCCTTGGCGCCGACATGTTCGACTGCGTCCTTCCCACGAGAAACGCCAGAAACGGGCAACTGTTTACCGCAACCGGCACCATCAACATCAGCAATGCGCGCTTTAAAAATGACATCGAACCCATAGACCCGGGGTGCACCTGTTATACCTGCCGGCATTATTCAAGAGCCTACCTGCGTCATCTTTATTTGTCGAAGGAATTGCTGGCCTATCGACTCAATACTATCCATAATGTTCATTATTACATGGACTTGGCTCGTCAGCTCCGAAGGGCCGTGTGTGACGGACGATTCGAGGAATTCAAAAAAGAATTTTTCAGAAAAAATAGCTTGCAAGCCATGTCATAATATTAATATATTAAGTATTTGTGGTTCACAATACCCCGCTTATTATTCAATTTACGGTTTTGACATGACCCTGGCGACGCATATTAAAATGAAGATATCCGGATCTTCATGGATCCGAAAAATGTTCGAAGAAGGCGCACGGTTAAAGGCCGAGCATGGTGCTGAGAATGTATTTGATTTCAGTCTCGGAAATCCCAATCTTGAGCCTCCCGAACGATTCGACCAAGCACTCAAAGATGTGGTGGCATCGTCAAGCGGGAAAGATCACGCCTATATGCCCAACGTGGGATATCCTCATGTTCGAAGATCCGTTGCCGAGTATCTGTGCAAAGAGCAGCGGGCTCGGGTTTCGGAAAACCATGTGATCATGACGTGCGGTGCGGCCGGCGCCTTAAATACAATCCTAAAGGCGATTCTCGACCCGGGCGACGAAGTCATTACGCCGGCGCCGTATTTTGTCGAATATCAATTTTATGCCGATAATCATGGCGGGATTCTGAAGACCGTACCCACAAAACCGGACTTTACCCTGGACCTTGATGCGGTTTCCGGAGCAATGACCCAAAAGACGAAAGCGGTTCTGATCAACTCGCCCAACAATCCCACGGGTCAGGTGTATTCAAAAGAGAGTATCGATGAACTGGGCCGTCTTTTAGAGGAACAAAGTCAAAAATTGGACCGGACGGTGTATTTGATATCGGACGAACCTTACCGTAAAATTGTCTATGACGGATGCTCGGTTCCCAGTATATTTGAAAGTTATAACGAAAGCATCATTGCCAATTCATATTCCAAGGATATTTCCATCCCCGGGGAACGAATCGGATACATTGCGGTTCATCCCGAAGCTTCGTTCAATAAAGAACTCATTGAGGGGATGGCGCTGGCCAACAGGATACTGGGGTTTGTCAACGCACCGGCCCTGATGCAGCGCGTCGTTGCGTCTTGTCAAGGATCAAGCGTGGATATTTCCGCTTACGCCCGAAAAAGAGACCTGCTGTGCAACGGCCTTGGGGAATGCGGCTATGATTTCATCAAACCGCCGGGCGCTTTTTATCTCTTCCCAAAAACACCGGTTTCAGACGATGTCGCATTTGTGAAAGAATTGCAAAAAGAGATGATTCTTGTCGTGCCCGGAAGCGGTTTCGGAGGACCGGGTCATTTTAGGATCGCCTATTGCGTGGATGACCGCACCATCACAAACGCCATGCCGGGATTTAAGCGAGTGATGAACAAATTTAAAGTTTGATAGGTTTCTAAAAAATTTAAAATTCACCACGAAGGGCACGAAGATCGCGAAGGAAATAAAAAATATATAAGAATAACAGTTTAGTGACCTTCGTGTTCTTCGTGGTTTTGAATAATAAATGTGTTTTGACGAACTTAAATTTTCAATCTTCAATTATATGGGGGATTTTATGAAAATATTAAAGATAGACCATCTGGGGATTGCGGTTAACAGTATCGAGGATGGGAAAAATCTATGGACGGATGCCCTGGGACTTTCGTTTGAAGGGACTGAGACCGTGGAAGAGCAAAAAGTGACCACCGCCTTTTTCCCGGTTGGAGAAAGCGAGGTGGAGCTGTTGGAATCCACTGCCCCGGACGGCCCGGTGGCAAAATACTTAGAGAAAAAGGGCCCAGGCGTGCACCATGTTGCCTTTCGTGTTGAAAATATCGAAGCGGCACTGGCAGAATTAAAAGAAAAAGGGATACGCCTTATTGATGAAACACCGAGAAAAGGCGCCGGCGGTGCAAAAATAGCGTTTCTGCATCCCAAATCGACCAACGGTGTTTTGGTTGAACTGTGCGAAAGATAACCGATCCGAAAGATGAATACTGACGTCACTGAAAAAGGAGGATGCCATGGCAGAACATCCTGATTTGCAAAAATGGAAAGAACTTGCCGCCAAACAGCTCAGGGGCAAATCCTTAGAGGATTTAAACTGGAACACTCCCGAAGGGATTCGGGTGAAACCGCTCTATACCGCAGAAGACATTGAAGGGATGGCACATGTCAACACGCTGCCGGGTTTTGCACCCTATGTCAGGGGCCCTATGGCCACCATGTATGCCGGAAGACCGTGGACCATCCGTCAATATGCGGGCTTTTCCACGGCAAAGGAATCGAATGCTTTTTATCGTCGAAATCTGGCTGCCGGTCAGACCGGTCTTTCGGTGGCGTTTGATCTTGCCACCCACAGGGGATATGATTCGGATCATCCCAGGGTAACGGGGGATATCGGAAAAGCCGGCGTTGCCATCGATTCCATTGAAGACATGAAAATTCTCTTTGATCAGATTCCCCTGGACAAGGTCACGGTTTCCATGACCATGAATGGCGCGGTTCTTCCGGTGATGGCCGGATATATCGTTGCCGCCGAAGAACAGGGTGTCAAACATGAACAACTGGGAGGAACCATACAGAACGACATCCTCAAAGAGTACCTGACGCGAAATACCTATATCTATCCGCCGGAGCCTTCCATGCGGATTGTGTCCGATATTATCGGATACTGTTCTAAAAATATGCCCAGATACAACACGGTCAGCATCAGCGGCTATCATATGATGGAAGCCGGTGCCGACTCCGTTCTTCAGACCGCCTTTACACTGGCGGATGGTCTTGAATATGTCAAAGCCGCCCTTGCAGCGGGTCTCGATATCGACGCCTTCGCGCCGAGGCTTTCCTTCTTCTTTGGCGTCGGGATGAACTTTTTCATGGAAATCGCCATGCTAAGGGCCACCCGGTTTTTGTGGCATGAGCTGATGCGTCAATTTAGTCCCAAAAATCCAAAATCTCTCATGCTGCGGACCCATGTTCAAACATCGGGCTGGAGCCTTACCGAGCAGGATCCGTATAACAACATCATTCGTACCACGCTCGAGGCGCTGGCCGCCGCCCTGGGAGGAACCCAGTCCCTGCATACCAATTCTTTTGACGAGGCGGTGGGTCTTCCCACTGATTTTTCCGCAAGGATCGCGAGGAATACACAGATCGTTATTCAGGAAGAGTCTCAGATCTGCCACGCCATTGACCCCATGGGAGGATCATACTATGTCGAAGCCCTGACCGACGGTATCATCAAGGCGGCGGGAAAGATCATCGAAGAAGTCGAAGCGATGGGCGGAATGGCCAAAGCCATTGAAAGCGGTATGCCGAAAATGCGGATCGAGGAAGCCGCGGCCAGAAAACAGGCTCGCATCGACCAGGGAAAAGATGTGATTGTGGGGGTGAACAAGTACCAGACCGAAGAAAAATCGCCGATCGATGTGCTCAAAGTGGCGGAAGGGGTGCGTGATGGACAGATCGCGAGATTAAAAGAAATAAAAGAAAAGCGGAATAATGATGAAGTTCGAAGAACCCTGGAAGCGATAACCCATGCCGCCGAATCCGGGGGCAACCTGTTGGAAGCCTGTATCCCTGCGGTCCGGGCGCGGGCCACTGTGGGGGAAATTTCAGACGCCATGGAGAAAGTTTTCAACCGGTTTGTTGCCACCACCCAGTGCATATCCGGCGCTTATGCCGAAGAATATGCGGGCAGCGAGATTTTTGCAGCCGTTCGAAAAAGAACGGATAAATTTTTCAAAACCAATGGGAGAAGACCCCGGATCCTGGTGACCAAGATGGGTCAGGACGGTCATGACCGCGGGATTAAAGTGATTGCCACCGCTTTTGCAGACCTCGGGTTCGACGTGGATATCGGCCCCATGTTCCAGACGCCCGAAGAAGCCGCTCAAATGGCGGTGGAGAACGATGTCCATGTGGTGGGCGTCTCGAGCCTTGCCGCCGGACATAAGACCCTGGTGCCCCGGTTGATCGAGTGCCTCAAAGAAAAAGGCGGTGATGACATTAATGTAGTGGTGGGCGGCGTTATTCCTCCGGCGGATTATGACTTTTTGTATCATGCCGGCGCCAAGGGAGTATTTGGTCCGGGAACCGTGGTGGCCGATTCAGCCAACAAGGTTCTTAATATCCTTGATCAGCGCTGATGATTTCCGAAGATTCTCAGTTTTATGCCCAAGGTGTGCTGAGCGGTGACCGGAGGCTCCTTGCCAAGACGATCACTGTGATTGAAAGCTCTCTGCCTGCGCACCAGAAATTGGCCCGTGCGATTGTTGATCTTTTGCTTCCGTATGCCGGAAAAGCCATACGCCTTGGCATCACCGGAGTGCCGGGTGTCGGTAAAAGCACGTTTATCGAAAGCCTCGGCACGATGCTCGTGAAAGAGGGACATCGCGTGGCGGTCCTTGCCGTTGATCCCAGCAGCAAGAGAAGCGGCGGCAGCGTACTGGCGGACAAGACCCGCATGGAGAAGCTGGCCGTTGACAAAAGGGCGTTTATTCGACCCTCTCCTTCAGGAGGCACGTTGGGGGGCGTTGCCCGGAAAACGAGAGAAACCATGATCATATGCGAAGCCGCCGGTTTTGATGTTGTCATCGTTGAAACCGTGGGCGTGGGTCAATCCGAGACAACGGTGGCGTCGATGGTCGATTTCTTTTTGGTGCTGATGATTGCCGGCGCCGGAGATGAATTACAGGGAATCAAAAAAGGCATCCTTGAGTTGGCCGATGCCGTGGTGGTGAATAAAGCGGACGGCGATAATATTGAGAGGGCGGAATTTGCCAGAAAGCAGTATGAAACGGCACTTCACTTTTTGGCGCCTGCTTCATCCAATTGGGCGCCGCCGGTGCTGACCTGCAGTGCTTTGGAAATGATCGATATCGATGTCATCTGGGAAACCGTTATGACACATCACAGAAAATTTATGCAGACAGGGGAACTCCAGGCGAATCGAAAAAAACAGGCCGTTGACTGGATGTGGTTTCTGGTTGAAGAGGGCCTCAGGGATCATTTTTATCAAAACCCTGAATTTAAGAAAATGCTTCCTGAGACCGTAAAGGAGGTTGAAAACGGGACCATCGCATCGACGATAGCCGCGAATCGATTACTCTGTGTGCTGGACAATAGAACGCCTGCTGAAGAATAATCAGCAGGGTAGCGTCATACCGAGACCCGTTACGGGGAAATCAGGGCCGTGCTTCATTGAACAGGGCCTGGATTCATTGAGAGGAGGGTTTGGAAATGGCTGTAAAAATAATCATAAAGCGGATTGTTCCCCAAAACAAGGCCGAAGCATTAAAGCCGCTGCTTCAAAGACTCAGAAATTTGGCCTTGCAGCAACCCGGTTATATTTCCGGAGAAACATTTAAGCGGATCGATCGGCCGGGTGAGAGTCTGGTGGTCAGCACTTGGCAGTCCATGGGAGATTGGAGAACATGGGTGATGAGTGACGAAAGAAGAGGCATTCAGCAAAAAATTGATCATCTGCTCGGAGAAAAAACAGAATACGAAGTGTATACTTACGATTAAAAGAAAATATGAAAGGAAATTAGGTCATGGGCATTATCGCAGATAAGATTAAGGATCTCAAGGCTCGGGAAGCCAAGGTTCTCAAGATGGGCGGTGATAAAGCCGTCGCCGGTCAAAAAGAGAAAGGGAAACTGACCGCTCGTGAACGGTTGGATATTTTTTTTGATCCGGGTACGTTTCGTGAAATCGACATGTTTGTGAGTCACCGATGCGTTCATTTCGGCATGGAAAAGGTGGATATTCCGTCTGACGGCGTTATCACCGGCCATGGGCTTGTAGACGGCCGGCCGGTGTTTGCCTTTGCCCAGGATTTTACGGCCAGAGCCGGCAGTTTGGGAGAGATGCACGCAAAGAAAATCTGCAAAATCATGGACATGGCCCTTAAAGCCGGTGTTCCCCTTGTAGGGATGAATGATTCCGGCGGCGCCAGGATCCAGGAAGGGGTTGATTCCCTTTCCGGATACGGTCAGATTTTTTATCGCAATTCCATGTCTTCGGGGGTCATTCCGCAAATTTCCGCCATTATGGGACCGACAGCCGGAGGTGCCGTCTATTCGCCGGCCATGACGGACTGGATTTTTATGGTCAAGAATACCAGTTATATGTTTATCACCGGTCCGGATGTCATTAAATCGGTGACCGGAGAACAGATTACTTTCGAAGAGCTCGGCGGCGCCATGACCCACAATGAGAAGAGTGGTGTGGCACATTTTGCCTGTGAAAATGATGAGGACACGATCCATCGGATCAAAGCGCTGCTGTCTTATTTGCCGTCCAACAATATGGAGGACCCTCCCGTGATTCATACCGGCGATGATCCCCAGCGAACAGACCCGGCACTTGACACCATCGTTCCGGATAATCCCAACCAGCCGTACAACATGAAAGATATCATTCGTTCCATCGTGGATAACGGCGAGATTTTTGAACCTCACGAGTATTATGCTCAAAATATGATTGTTTGTTTTGCCCGGCTGAA
>JBAUWG010000210.1:0-5320 GCA_049583675.1 Desulfobacterales bacterium
GTATTAATCCCAATTCCGATATGGGGAGGACATGGGTTTTACTTCTATCTTTTTTAAACGCCTCTGTCAGCGTATAAAATACCTTTTCCTGGTTCGATTTTTTTTCCATATCTATAAAATCGATAATAATAATGCCGCCAATATCCCGGAGGCGTATTTGATAGGCGATTTCTTTCACCGCTTCGAGATTGGTCTTTAAAATAGTTTCTTCAAGATTATATTTTCCGACATACCGTCCCGTGTTGACATCAATTGCCGCCAGCGCCTCTGTATGTTCAATGACAATATATCCGCCGGATTTCAGCCATACCTTCTTTTTTAACGCTCGCGAAATATCCGCTTCCAAATTAAATGCATCAAAAATCGGTTCCATCCCCTCATACAGCTCCACGGAATCTTTTAGGCTCGGCATAAAAGTGTCGAGAAAATTTAAAATGGATTCATAACCTGCACGCGAGTCTATGATCAATTTTTCAGCTTCATGTAACAAAAGATCTCGAACAGCGCGCAGACTGACGGCGACTTCCTTGTGAAGCAGCGACGGTGAAGGTGCCGTCTGATATTTATGCTGAATGCTCGCCCACAAATTTTTTAGAAAACCCATTTCATATTCAAACTTTTCTTTCTGCACCCCCTCTGCGGCGGTCCGAACGATATATCCAAAAATATCCTCCCGAATCGATTCGATATTCGTCTTTAAGCGACCCCGTTCGGATTCATCTTCAATACGTCTCGATATACCGATATGCTCTGTTGTCGGCATCAGAACCAGAAATCTTCCGGGAAGAGATATATGTGTCGTCAGTCGAGCGCCCTTCGAGCCGATGGGCGTTTTGGCGGCCTGAACCATAATTTCTTGCCCTTCTGTAATCAGATCCTCGATGTGCCGATCCCGTCGAATCGATGACATATACTCATTGTAGGGCATGCTGTTTTCAGAGGTATCGGTGTCTTCCGGGAAATCATCAATCGGGCTGTAATTTCCGCCGATGACATCACTCACATAAATGAAGGCCGCCTGCTTGAGTCCAATATCTACAAAGGCCGCCTGCATGCCCGGTAAAACCCGCTGAACCTTTCCTTTATATATATTTCCGGCAATGTCTGAAGCATCTCCCCGCTCAATAAAGAGCTCTGCGATGTTTCCGTCTTCGAGAAGCGCCACTCGGGTTTCATGGTCTGCAACATTGATGACAATTTTTTTATACATGTTATTTCCCGTGAATATCAATGCACCAAACTGAGCGTTTTAAATAGTGTCCATCCATAAATGGTCTTTTTGCCCAATATCTGCGTTATGCTCAAAAAATAATCCTCGGAATATTACACGCTCGATTGGGGTATGCTGAACCTTCTTTACAATTTCACTATCTCCGCCAGCCGGATCTCTTCTTCGGGCAATCCGAAAATTTTATCGAGAACCTCGAAAGGTCTCACCGTATTTCCGGGTTCCGTTTTAAGGCTCATCTTCAGCATATTGGGTGCCGGTAGCATTAGATTAAATACCATCTCTTTTAAATCGATTGTTTTCGATTTCCCTTTTCGATTAACGCGCGAAAAAATAAACGCTTTCCGGTCAAGAAAGTCGTTTATTTTTGCTTCATTGAAACGCCCGTCCTTTAAGGTAATCGTATAGTCCGCCGGTTCAAAAGTCTCACGCGAAGGATTTATTGGCGCCATCCGGCACGCCAGTATACGTAATCCTTCAGGAAGATGTCGGTTGAATTTTTCCACAAGAGCCTCGGGCTCGACACTGCCGCGTACCGATAAATAAAAAGTTTCGTTCAAACTCTCTAAGCCGATCGGGAGAGGGTCCTCAAAGGATATATTCGGCTTTGGATGAAATCCTTTGGAATATTTAACCGGTATTTCTGCGCGGTGAATGGCACGCAAAAAAATCTTAACCATTTCAAGATGCCCAAAATACCTCGCCATTCCCCGTTTAGAATAAGATATTTCTAATTTTTTATACTCGCCGGCCGGTTGACGAGTGCCGGTAAAATTATTCGGAGGATGGTCTTTACAGTCCGTAAACACGTTTGGCTTTACGGTATCAAAATCACATACCCCGCATTGATTACAATCCCCGTTTCGGCAGTCTTTCGTAAACTCACCTTTTATGGCCTTTTCCCATTCCTTGATGAGATACTCCTTTAAAATCATGGTGTCGATATGATCCCACGGCAGCGGTTCCGCCGTATCTCTTATGCGCGTCGTATAAAAATCAACATCGATACCTTCTTCCAAAAAGCTTGTTTCCCACAGGCGGTATTTAAACTTGTCACTCCATCCGTCAAATTGACATCCTTTCTTGTAGGCAGCATCCAGCAATCGGCTAAGACGCCGGTCGCCTCTCGCCCAAAGTCCTTCTATAAGGCTGACCTCCGGATTTTGCCACTTAAAGCGTATGCCCGGGATTTTCAGGTTATGCTTCAACTGCGTTATTTTTTCTTTTGATTCGTTCAAAGAAATTTGAGGCAACCACTGAAAAGGCGTGTGTGGCTTTGGAATAAACGTCGCGACACTGACATTAATGTGACCGCTGGGCAGACTTTTACGTTTTGAAGCATTGATCTTTTTTACAAGTTCAACGATTGCCCGCATATCATCGTCCGTCTCTGTTGGAAGGCCGACCATAAAATACAGTTTCACCACCTGCCAACCCAGAACAAATGCATCATTTATGGTTTCAATGATGTCTTTTTCCTGGATATTTTTATTAATAACATCTCGTAGCCGCTGGCTCCCCGCTTCCAAGGCGATTGTAAAACCGGTTTTTCTAACCTCTTTTACGAGCTTCATTAATCCTGGGGTTAATGTTCCGGCCCTCAGAGACGGAAAGGAAAGGGCAATGCGCCGGCGACCGTACAAGGTCATCATATTTTCCATCAACGGTTGAATACAGCTATAATCTCCGGTGCTTAAGGATAGAAGGGATATGTCTTCATAACCGGTTGCCCTAACGGAAGCCTCGGACAGTGAAAGCAATTGTTGTGGAGACCGTTCACGGACCGGTCGATATATCATACCGGCCTGACAGAACCGGCACCCCCTCGTGCATCCTCTCGAAACCTCGAGTCTCAAGCGGTCATGAACGGGCTTGCCATAGGGTATGACCGGTCTATCCGGAAACGGCGCTTTATTGAGATCTCCGACAACCGCTCTTTTAATACGGTGGTAATCTTTAAACCTCGGGGAAACGCTCTGAAAACCGGCACGATCGAACGTTGGCCTAAAAAACGCCGGTATATAGACACCATCGATACGAGACCATTGCTTCAGAAGAGCTTGCTTGTCGTCAGTATCGTTTTCCCGCCAATCAAACCAGTCTTGACACATGTCCATGATGACGTTCTCACCGTCTCCGATGACGATGGCATCAAAAAAATCAGCAACAGGCTCCGGATTGCACATGCAAGGGCCGCCTGCGACAATAAAGGGGAAAGAGGAATCCCGCTCGCGCGAAAGAAAAGGAATGTTGGACAATTCCAATATATTTAACATATTCGTGTAGTTAAGTTCATAAAGAAGGCTGAAGCCGATAACATTAAATTCTCCAAGCGGCCTTCGGGACTCCAGAGATGCCAGGGATATACCGGATGATTTTAGATAGGCGGCCATATCGGGTGCCGGTGCAAATATCCTTTCCGCTGCGATTTTAGGATGTCTGTTGAGGATATGATACAGAATCTGAAGTCCGAAATGAGAGGTTCCGATCTCGTAAAGGTCCGGAAAAACCAGCCCGAACACCAGATGAACGTTGTCGTGATCTTTTTTTACGGCATTGATTTCAGAGCCTAAATATCGGCTGGGTTGTTCTACCAAGTGTAAGATGTCTTGAATGCTTTTTATGCTCATGATATATATTTTTTTAAGAATTTTACTTTTTTAAATCAAAATTGAAGCGGCAAGGCTTGAGTGAGTCCACCACCATTCGGTTTGTAATGTATTATACCGGAGTTCAAAATGCCAGAACTAAAAACGCAAAACCATCCCTTTTCCTTGGCAGCGGTGCTACTTTTTGTTTTCGTTAACCTGATATGCTTTATCACTCCGGTCAAGAGCGGCGCTGAAAATTTGCGGGAAAGTCCGGTTGTAAAAGCCGTTCAAAAAGTCAGTCCGGCAGTGGTCAACATCAGCTCACAGTCCGAAGTTCGAAAGCGCGTCAATCCGTTTTACGGATTTGGATTGGATCCTTCTTTTGATTCATTTTTTAAAGACTTTTTCGATCCCGGCTATGAACAAAAGTATCAGCGGACCAGCCTCGGATCCGGGGTGATTATTGACGGAAGGCGTGGATATATTCTTACCAATAAACATGTGATTATTAAAAGCTCAACCATTACCGTTACCTTAAAAGACGGTCGTGAATTTAAGGCAAAAATTGTCGGTGCGGATCCTGATTCTGATTTGGCGGTGCTGCGTATTTCGCCGAAGGGTTCGCTTCCGGCGATTGAAATGGGGAATTCCGGCAATCTTTTGATCGGAGAAACCGTTATCGCCATCGGTAACCCTTTCGGTTTTTCAAACACCGTCACCACCGGCGTGATCAGCGCCGTCAATCGAAGCGTAAAGGTCGACGATTCATTCTACCATGATTTTATTCAAACGGACGCTTCCATCAATCCGGGAAACAGCGGCGGCCCTCTGCTGAACATATACGGTGAACTTATCGGTATCAATACCGCTATCTATGCCAAAGCGCAAGGGATCGGGTTTGCCATCCCGATCAACAAGGCCAAAAGAGTGATTTCCGACCTTATAAAGTACGGGGAGGTGATACCGGCATGGATCGGCGTCACCGTTCAGGATATGGATGCCGAGCTGGCAAAGTATTTGAAAGCATCGGACATCAAAGGTGTATTGGTCAAAAAAACAGAGGCTTCGGGGCCGGCATACAAATCCGGTATACAGGCAGGGGATATTATACAGTCCATCGGATCAAGAAAAATTCGTTCACAAGACGAGTTTAATACTGCGATGAGCAATATTTCAGCCGGAGAAAGCCTTGACATCGGGGTGTTAAGAGACGGTAAAATAAAAACGTTTGCTGTCCGATCGACGCCATTTCCCGAAGATCTGGCATTGGAATTGGCTTACGATATTCTCGGAATTAAGGTCAAAGATCTTTCCAAAAATAACCGTTACAGCTACAAAATTTATGCCAAAGAAGGGGTCTTGATTTCAGCGCTCAATCCGCATTCGTACCTCGCACGCATTGGTGCCGAACCCGGAGATGTTATCCGCCAAATTGATGAATTCACGGTTAAAAACACGAAGGAATTTAAAAAAGCCATCGTTAAATACCGAAAAAAAAATT
>JBAUWG010000211.1:0-2318 GCA_049583675.1 Desulfobacterales bacterium
CTCTGATTGTCCATTCCTTATGAAGATGGTTGGGGAGGGGTACATAAACAACGTCCACCTGCGTGTCTTCAATAACAGCGTCATAGTGTGAATATAATCGGGGGATATTGTATTTTGTGGCTAATGATTCGGCTTTTTCGGGATTTCGAGATGCCAGGGCTTGAATACGGCCGTTAGCAGAGTTAAAGATGGCCGGGATCATGCATTTTCTGGCAATCGTGGCGTTCCCGAGGATTCCCCATTTTATGCTAGAATTCATCGAATGGCTCCACGGTGCCGCCTTTTGAAGCACTCAGGGCGGCTGTTTCTAAAATGGAAACAACTTTTACGGAGTCTTTTAACGATGAAACCAATGGTTCGCCCGTCAGCAGATGATCTGCAAGATTTTTATGGAATCCATAGTCCTTTCGTTCGGGAATGGCCATTTTTTGCTCTATAATCTGTCCTGAAGCATGGCGCTGAAAAAGGGTCAGATCCGGCGTCATTTCCGTTGCCGGAATGCGATGTTGCTGAAAGTAAACGATTGGATCGATATGATACGTGTCCACATCCTTCCAGTGACCGATGATGGCTCCTTTGGTGCCTAAAAGGTACCACTTGGGCTTGCGAACGGCAGCAATATCCGAATGAATAAATTCAGCTTCTTTTTCGCCTTTGAATTTGATCCATATTCTCTCCTGGTCGGCATTGGTGACGTCATACCATACTCTTTTGTGGCGAAATCCGGCCACAGACTCCGGGGGATCAGGGATAATGCCGACAATCCAGTCCAAATAGTGGGCACCCCAATCATAGGCGGTACCTCCGGATATTTCTTCGTGCGAATGCCAGTATCCGCAAGGATGTGAGAACCCGCCGACAAATGTCTCCATGTAAAAAAGATCGCCGATGAGATTATTACGCAATGCGTGTTTGATGGCTGCGTAGTCGGGATCCCAACGCCGGTTCTGGTGGCAGCTTAAATGAACCTTCATTTTTTCAGCCACTTGAAGCATTTGGTCTGTTTCTTTGCGATTCAGCGCCAATGGTTTTTCACAGACCACATGCTTATTATTTTTCATCATCTGAAGAGATAATTTCGCATGACTGTTCGGCGGCGTGGCGATGATGACCAAATCTACGGTGTCGTCATCGGCCAAACTTTCGGCATTCGAATATATTTTTGCTTCGGGAAATCGATGCGCTGCCGTTTTTAATCGCTGGGGATTTGTGTCACAAACGGCGTAGAGCTTAAATCCATCGGTTTCGTTAACGCCGATTCCATGAACCTCCCCGACCGACGGGGCGTAGCCCAATATCCCGACATTGAGGTGCTGAACCGTCATGGGGTGCCCTGCAAGCTCCCGTAATAACCGATACATAATCTGTTTTAAGTCGGCATTATCAAAGTCCTGAAGGGTGGTGCACGCCGTCTGGCCGGCGTCCACCTTGCGGCTCACCAGTACCGGGCTGTGTCCAAAGCGCCAGTCTGCATACAATAGTGTCGTTACATCATTACTGAGCGCTTCGAGGGACTGGTGTCGTTCTTTCACGTATATGGCATCAGTTAATCGGATTGCCAGGGGGTGGTTCTGATTTTTAAACAGGACCCGTAGTTCCGATTCCGGGCCGATACGACCGGCGCATACACCGAAAAGTTCGGATATGGGCAACTCCGACCCACTGACCACTCCCAGCCATCCACCCCCTGTTCGAACAAACTGCTCTAATTGTTTGGGGGGCGGATGAAATGCCGACGCCGGTTCCGTAATCACGGCCTTGAATTTGCTTAGATCCGATGGAAGTTCTTCCGATATCATCACCCGAACATGCGGCATTTCTTCTAAATAGGTTAAGAGAGAAGAAACCCTGGATTTTGAGTTTAATCGGCAATATAAAATATTCATTTCAGGGTGTGGCAACATGGATGTATCGTCTCCTTGAGTCGATGATGGATGAAATCGGAGGTCCTTTTGGCCCGCAGTTCCGGTATTATAATCTCTGAACGTTGATCCCTGAACCTGGAATCGAACATTTAAATTTTAAACGTCTTTATCGGTGATATGCCATTGAAAGCCGTCTTTCGTATCTTCTACCAGAATATCGGATTCTTGAAGGATATCTCGGATACGGTCGGCCTCAGACCATTTTTGTTCGTTTCTAAACCGCGCCCTTAATTGAAGCATTGCTTCCACCAGAGGCCTCAAATATCCCTTGAGACGGTGGGGCGAAGCCCCTAACTCGGCGCCTAAAAGCACGATGGAATCCCTCAGGACCTCGCGGGCTTGAGAAATATTTTCTTCATTTTCCAGATCTCTTTGCGCTTTCCAAATCATGCT
>JBAUWG010000212.1:0-9730 GCA_049583675.1 Desulfobacterales bacterium
GTTGGCGCCCGCTCCGAGGCCCTGGGTGAGTTGTTCACCGATTTGGAGCTTGAGCGGTGCCTTGGAAACCTCCAGAGCCTGGGAATCTGTATTGGCGGCAATAAATTTTACGCCTTGAAGCTTGGAATCAATCATGTTGTTGATTGCATTCCCCCCTGCGCCGCCAACGCCGATCACCATGATCTTAGCAAAATTTTCATTTTCTATCAAAGTAAATGTCATGTCCCCCACCTCCTGTTAAAAAATTGTAGATTGTAGATTGAAAATTGAAAATTTAAGGAATTGCTCCAATTTTATAGATAAAACAACTGGGCGGAGCGATGCGACAAATCTTCAATCTTCAATTTTCAATTCCGAGCGGTCCCCTTGTCCGCTCGGGAAAGCGCCTGCCGATGTGATGTCATCTCATGTCATATGACCTCCTTGAACCACTTTTTCATTCGGGTCATGACCCGGTTGAAAATGTTGGTGTCACGAATCCTGAATTTCTTTTTTGGTTGATTTCTGGCACCATATAAAACGAGCCCGACGCCGGTGGCATACATCGGGTTGTTGACGACATCCGTAAGTCCGCTGATCCCTCTGGGTGTCCCCAGGCGGGTGGGCAGATCGAAAACCGTTTCCGCGACATCCGTTACGCCTTCCAAAAGAGATGAACCGCCGGTCAACACAATGCCGGAAGTAATGATGTTTTCCATTCCGGCCCGAAAGATTTCTCTTTTTATCAGCGTGAAGATCTCTTCCATACGCGGCTCCAGTATTTCACCCAGGATCTGTCGTTGAAGTTTCCTGGGTTTACGTCCCCCCATACCGGGAACCTCGATGGTCTCGTCGCCGCTGATGCTCTGGGAAATACAGGTACCGTATTTTTTCTTGATCTTTTCTGCGTCTGCCATGGATGCGCGCAAGCCGATACTGATATCATTGGTCAGGTTGTTGCCGCCGAGGGCCAGAACAAATGTGTGCTTGATGTTTTTCCCTGAAAAAATGGCAAGATCGGTGGTTCCCCCGCCAAGGTCCATCAGGGCCGTCCCAAGATCCTTCTCTTCATCTGTCAGTACCGCTTCTCCTGAAGCAAGCGGCTCCAAAACAATATCGCAGACATCAAGCCCTGAGCGATTGGTGCATTTTACGATGTTATGCGCGGATGTCACGGCACCGGTCACAATATGAATTTTGGCTTCCAGGCGAATACCGGACATCCCCACCGGGTTCTGAATCCCGCCCTGTTCGTCGATCATGAATTCCTGAGGAATCACATGAATGACTTCACGGTCCATGGGAATCGCCACGGCCCGCGCCGCATCGATCACGCGGTCCACATCCTGCTGGGTGACTTCCGGTCCCTTAATCGCGACGATCCCACGACTGTTAAACCCCGTGATATGACCGCCTGCAATACCGGCATATACCGATGAAATTTCACATCCTGCCATCAGTTCCGCCTCTTCAATGGCTTTTTGGATCGATTCCACGGTGGACTCAATATTGACGACCACGCCTTTTCGAAGACCGATGGAGGGATGTGTTCCGATACCGATGACATTTATTTTATCCCCTGCCACTTCACCGACCACGGCACATATCTTCGTCGTTCCGATATCCAGCCCGACAATAATGTTCCCATGTCCCTGCATCTTAAACCTCCTTATGGCCTTTTTCAGCGGATTCTATTTTCACAGGATTTACGACAATGCGATTCAAATTGTTAAGATCAATGGATTCGAGGTGTGAAAGACCGCCATCTTTTTCCAGATAAAAGAGCACATCCTTGAGCATTTCATACTTGCTCGGGTAATCATGGTATCCGATTTTTATCTCTTTGATGGTATCGGAAGCATAAATGGTCAAACCCATCTCACGATCCACATCTATTTTTTGGATTGACTTGCAAGGGAGAATACTTTCAGATTCTAGCCCGAGCCCCAATACTTTCATGACGGCATCAAAGGGGGCGCTTCTGGGCTCGCCTTTGACGTTGATGTCTGAAAATTCAAGCCCGCTGATAACCGGCAGGTGACACTGGTCCGATGCATCCATTTCTTTAAATATTTCGCCCTGAGTGTTGACGATAAATTTTCGGCCGAGATCGAGGATGGCCAGGGGCGCTTGCTCCTTTATGGTGATATGGATCCCATACGGAAGATCTCTGGAAACCTCCGCATCGTCAATCCATGGTTGTGCCAGTAATCGTTTCCGGACTTTTGTCAGATTGACCGAAAAAATATTAACGCCGCTGGTGATCTTGGCCTCCTGTAACACCTGTTCCTGCGTGAGACGATGCATACCGGTCACCCACAAGCTTTTGGCTTTGAAATAATCGCACTGGGTCAAAAAATCATAGCTAAAAACAAAAAGCAGGCTGACAAACAGCAACGCGGCGCCGACAGTGGCCAGTTTTATCCCACAGGCCAGACGTTTCAGCAGCTTGCCGCGCTTTACGGCGACGCTGTTTTTGTAATAATTTTTTCGGACTTTTTTACGCACCAACAACCTCGACCTCTCTTTCCAGATGAATATCGAACTTTTTAAATACGACATCCTCAGTCATATCGATCAGCGCCAGAAAGTCGGCGGCGGACGCATTGCGGCGGTTGATAAAAAAATTGGCGTGTTTTGAAGAAATTTCCGCTCCCCCCACAGATTTTCCTTTTAAACCGGCCATTTCGATGAGCTGACCGGCACTTGGCCCGGAAGCGGGATTTTTAAAAACACATCCGGCACTGGGGAAACCAATGGGCTGTCTTCTTTGACGCGCTTTTATGATCTCCCTGGCTGTTTTCTTCAGCTTTTCCGGATCCGAAGGGTGAAAAGAAAAACGGCCGCTTATAATAATTGCCTGATCCTCATGATCATCCGTAATTTTCGGATTCCAGGAAAGCTTTCGATACGCAAAATCAAGCGCATTTCTTTCAACATGGTTCGTATTTCCTGTGGGCAGAAGAACATCTATGGACCGAAGGACATTGCCCATGGAGCCATACGAAGTCCCGGCATTCATTTTGATGCCGCCGCCCACCGTCCCGGGAATGCCCAGAGAAAAATTCATGCCTTTTAGACCTCGCTTCAGAGCATAAGAACACAGCGCCGTCAGATTTGCGCCGGCCATCGCGGTAACCAAAACCCCGTCCGTATGGGGACCGGTCTCTTCGATGGTCTTTAAACACTTTGTCAACTTCACGACGATACCCCGGATACCGGCGTCTTTAACCAACAGATTAGTGCCCCTGCCGATGACCCGATAAGAAAGTCCTTTCTCCCGGGACCAGTTGATCAAGGATAGAAGATCTTCAAGGGTTTCAGGCGCTGCAAAGATCTCGGCAGGACCGCCGATCCGCAGCGACGTGTGTTTGGACATCGGCTCTTCAAAGCGAATGCTGTTTTTAAAGCGACTCTCAAGCCATCTGATGGTATCTGCGTCAAGCGCCATTCCCGTTTTGTCCTCTCACAACGCTTCCAGCAGCATTTCGCCGACTTTCCAAACATCTCCTGCACCCAGCGTCAAAAGAATATCATTGGCCTTTAAAATATTTTTCAAGTGTGAAGCCGCAGCTTCCAGCCCATCCATATAGACGACGTCCTTATGCCCGTGACGCTGTATCTCCTCAAACAACGCAATGCTTTTAACACCCTCGATCTCTTTTTCTCCGGCGGCATAAATGGGCAGAACCACCAAAAGGTCCGACTGGTAAAACGCCCGGGTAAAGTCTTCGAACAGCGCCCGGGTACGCGTATATCGATGGGGTTGAAAGACTACCACAATCCGTTTGTTCGGCCAGCATTCCCTTGCGGCTTGGAGCGTGGCCTTGATTTCAGTAGGATGATGACCGTAATCGTCCACCACGGTAATACCTTTTTTTTCTCCTTTAATTTCCAGCCGGCGCTGAACCCCTTCCGCGGTTTGAAGCGCCGATTTTATGACGTCAAAGGGAATATCGAGCTCGAAGCCCACCGCGATACTGGCCAGCGCATTGTATACATTATGGATACCCGGAAGATTCAAAGTGATCTTACCTAAAGATGTTCCCAGACGATCCACCGTGAAGGTGCTCCTTAATCCCTCAAAAACCACGTCTCTTGCTTTAAAATCAGCCTGAGTGCTCATCCCGTAAGTCGTAAACCGCTTTTGAATTCTCGGAATCAACGACTGAATGGGCTCATTGTCGAGACAAAGCACCGCCAAACCATAAAACGGTATTTTCTCGATAAAACTCAGAAAAACGTCCTTGATATGGTCCAGATCACGATAGAAGTCGAGATGCTCTCGATCGATATTGGTGACCACGGCAATGGTCGGAGATATTTTCAAAAATGAACCGTCGCTTTCATCGGCTTCAGCCACGATGAAATCCCCTCGGCCCAAAAGGGCGTTGGAGCCGATGCTTTTGAGTTTGCCGCCGATCACCACGGTCGGATCAAGCCCGCCTTTTCCCAGTACGGCCGCCACAATCGAGGTAGTGGAGGTTTTGCCGTGAGCGCCGGCAATAGCCACGCTGTACTTTAAACGCATCAGCTCCGCCAGCATCTCCGCTCTGGGAATAACGGGAATTGAGGCTCTGTGCGCTGCTGCGACCTCGGGATTTTCAGCACCGACGGCCGACGATATGACGACGACGTCGGCCTTTTGAATCTGTTCTTCACAATGGCCTTTGAATATCGTCCCGCCGAGGCTTTCCAGTCGCCGGGTAATATCTGAAAGACTGATGTCGGATCCGGACACTTTATAGCCGAGATTGAGTAAAAGTTCGGCGATACCGCTCATCCCGATTCCGCCGATTCCCACAAAGTGAATATGGTATTTTTTTAAAAACATATATTTAGTTCAATCCGACCAGATCATAACAGTCATCGACAATCGTTGCCGCCGCATCGACACGCCCAAACTTTCTGCTCCTCGTTCCCATTTGTCTCAGGGCTTCCGGCTGCCGGGCATAATGATTGATCCGCTGTGCCATGACGTTGGCGCTGAGATCTTTTTCATCAATCATCTCGGCTGCTCCCGCCCCCACCAGAGAACGCGCGTTCAATGCCTGATGGTTATCCGCCGCAAACGGAAACGGTATAAAAATAGCCGCTTTCCCAAATGCCGTGATTTCAGCCACAGTGGTGGCCCCTGCACGGCATATGATCAAATCGGCGTTTTGATACTGCTTATCCATGTCTTTGAAAAACGCTCTCACATCGCTGGCCACAGCATGTTCGTCGTACCCTTGTCTGACCTGTGCTTCATCATAAACGCCGGTTTGATGCGCAAAAAACATCTCTTCTTTATTCTCCAGATATTTAAGACCTTCCAAAATAGCCATATTTATCCGATGCGCTCCCTGGCTTCCACCCAGTATCAGAATCGAAAAACGGCGTTTTTTTTTAGATGCTTCAACTTCGGTGTTTTCCTGCCGCTTTGCGGCTTGAACGATCTCTTTTCTCACCGGGTTGCCGGTAAACCGTATTTTTTCAATTGCCGCGCCCCATTTCGTTTCCGGAAACGAAACATATATTCGATTCGCGAACCGGGAAAGCATCCGGTTGGTGATCCCCGGAAGAATGTTCTGCTCATGCAGAACAATCTTGATCCTCAAAAGCCATGCGCCGACCACCAAAGAGCCTGCCGAGTAACCGCCGACACCTATCACCAGATGCGGCTTAAAGGATTTAAGGATCAACACGGATTGTACGACTCCTAAAGGTATTTTTAACATCGCAACGAGTTGATTTCTTATCCCCCGTCCTTTAACCCCTTCGGCGGTAATGCGCCTGTGGGCAAAACCGGTTCCGGATAAAATCGAGACCTCAAACGGATTACCGGTTCCGACGAACAAAACGCTGTTTTCAGGGTTCCTGGCACAAAATTCCTCAGCAACGGCAATTCCCGGGAACAGATGACCGCCGGTCCCGCCGCCGGCAATGACAACCCGCAATTCATGTCTACCTAATCCAATGCGCATTTCAATGACTGGTTTTAAGCATTTTTTTCACCCCGCTGATATTCATCAGCACACCGATGGACGCCATGTTCATCAAAAGGGAAGTGCCGCCGTAGCTTAAAAAGGGCAATGTCAGACCTTTGGTGGGAAGAAGTCCCAAAGCGACGCCCATGTTGACGCATATCTGAAGACCCATTGCTGTGGTCAGCCCGATGGCCACGTATGATCCAAAAGCATCCTTGCTGTTCCTGGCAATGGATATGCCTCGCCACAAGATGACGGTATAGAGTCCCAAAATAATCAACACCCCAATAAGACCCAATTCTTCTCCGATAACCGAAAAGATAAAATCGGTATGAGGCTCTGGAAGATAGAATAGTTTCTGATACCCTTTCCCGATACCGGCACCCCATATTCCACCGGTGCCAAAAGCCAATAGAGAGTGAACCACCTGGTAGCCTTTATCTCCCGAATATTGCCACGGATTCATAAAGGACATGATACGCTGGATTCGATAATCTGCACCGGCCATCATATAATAGACGGCAGGAATCACGAGAACCATTGACCCCAACAGATATGAAACACGAACGCCGCCCACAAAGAGCATGATCCATGTAATGGCCCCGAAAATAACCACGGAGCCAAAGTCGGGCTGGAGCATGATAAGGATGGTAAAAAGCCCTAAGATCAACACATGGGGCAAAAAACCCACACTAAACTCTTTGATTCGATCCATTTTCCGGTTCATCGAATACGCGAGATAAATGACCAGCGCAAATCGTGCGAATTCAGACGGTTGGAATGTAAAGCCGGCAATGCGAAACCACCGTTTGGCCCCTCCCGCCGAATACCCAAATCCGGAAATCAGGATGCCCGTAAGAAACACCATCGCCAAAATAAGCAGGGGATATGCCAAAGAACGATACATTCGATACGGAATATGGCAACTGGCCACCAGCACGACAATTCCCAACAGCGCAAAAATCGATTGTTTTTTTAAAAAATAATAGCTCGTACCGAACTTTTTCAGAGCCAGCGCCGAACTCGCACTGTAAACCATAACGATACCCACACCCACCAAAAACAGTACCGGAAACAATAGGGTAATATCGTATTGCATGGGTTGTCTAAAAAATGTTTCAGGCTTTTGTTTGTCTTCGGCCATGCGCTGTATTCCGTTTCATTTTTTTTTGTTTTACGCTTTAGTATCGTCTTGCCAAATGAAGATCAGTGTCGGTTTTCCCGGGTTAAATGGTGAACCGCCCTGCAAAACGCATCCCCCCGCTGCGAATAATTTTCGTACATGTCAAAACTGGAGCAGCCGGGAGACAAGAGCACGACGTCTCCGGGGACCGCCGAATGGAATGCCGAATGGACGGCATCTTCCATTTCCGCGGCGGATTGAACGCCTTCTGAAAACGCAACTTCAAGCGCCGACTGGATCGCCTTCCCTGCTTCGCCCATAACGATCAGTTTTTTGGCATGCCGACGCGCCAACTCCAGCAGACGTCTATAATCCCCTCCTTTGTCGCGCCCGCCCATGATCAGAATTACCGGTGCGTCGAAAACTTCAAGGGCTCTGGCCACCGCATCGATGTTTGTTCCCTTTGAATCATCGTAAAATTGAACCCCGTTGATCATTTTGACAAATTCCAGACGATGGGGAAGCCCTTTGAAATCGTTCAATACGGACTGCACACTCACCAGGTTTCCGCCCGCAGCCAGGGTTGCCAATGCCGCAGCTGCGGCATTTTCCATGTTGTGCCGTCCCAAAAGATGAACCTTTGACAGATCGAGATACCCCTCGGGGGTTTCCTTTGTAAAAATTTCGATGCTGGGTGTATGTTGCCCGTCACGTCTTTTGATAAGCGCATATTCGTCATGCTTTCCGTCAACATGCCCCTGCTGATAAAATGGGAGTACCCGGGCCCTGATCGTTTGGCTGGCGGGCAAAATATAAGGATCCGATCCATTGATCACGGCAATATCGGTTTCGGTCTGATTTTTAAAAATCCGCCCTTTGGACCGGACATACGATTCAAAATTCGAATATCGATCCAGGTGATCCTCGCTGATATTCAAGAGGACACTGACCCGTGGTCTGAATGTGTCGATGGTGTCGAGCTGAAAGCTGCTCACTTCTGCCACAACAATGTCGGCTTTTTTTCCTTCTGCTGCATAATTGACCAACGGGTTGCCGATATTCCCGCCCACGAAAACTTCGAATCCCGAGTTTTTAAGCATGCGGCCCAAAAGCTGCGTTGTGGTTGTCTTGCCGTTGGTTCCGGATACGGCGACAATCGGTTCCCGGATGTATCGACAAGCCAGCTCGATCTCGCCCAAAATTGGAATGCCCTTTTCTCTGGCCCTTTCTATCGGCAAGATGGTATGGGGAACCCCGGGACTGATGATGATCATATCGGACTTTTCAAACGTTTCGATCTGGTGTCGGCCCAGCTCCGTTTTAATTCCCATTTCCCGGATTTCCGGCAGATAGGCGGTCAATGCATCCTCTTTTGCCTGATCGGTGACCGTCACGATACCGCCCTTGTTTTTGGCGAATCGCGCGGCGGACATTCCGGAAACGCCGAGACCGACAACGAGAATATTTTTTTGATAAAGTTCCATATTTTTTTATCTTAACTTCAACGTACTCATGGCAATCAGGGCCAGCGCAATGGAAATGATCCAGAATCGAACAATCACCTTGGGTTCCGGCCATCCTTTGAGTTCAAAATGGTGGTGAAGCGGCGCCATTCGAAAAATTCTTCGGCCGCTGGTCATTTTAAAGAATCCCACCTGAAAAATCACGGACAGCGTTTCAATGACAAAGAGTCCCCCCACTAAAATCAAAAGGATCTCCTGCTTGGTGATGACCGCAACGGCGCCGAGGGCTGCTCCCAGCGCCAAAGACCCCACATCCCCCATGAAAATTTGAGCGGGATACGCGTTGAACCATAAAAACCCCATTCCCGCACCGGCCATGGCGCCGCAGAAAACAGCAAGCTCCCCGCTTCCCGCCACATAATTGATCTGCAGGTAATCGGCGATTTTAACGTGACCGGCAACATAGGCAAAAACCATATATGCAGCGGAAGCGACAATAAACGGTCCGATGGCAAGGCCATCGAGTCCGTCGGTAATATTGACGGCATTGGACGTTCCGATGATGACCAGTGCGGCAAACAAAATATATCCCCACCCGAAATCCGGTGAAACATGCTTAAAAAACGGTACGGTGATCCGTGTGGAAAATTCCGGGCTGACATAGACCAGCACCCCGGTAATTAACGCCACGATCGCCTGAAGCAAAAATTTGTTTCTGACCGTCAATCCTTTGCTCTGCTTCTTGATCAGCATCAGATAATCATCCATAAAACCGATGGCCCCAAATCCGATGGTCACCAGCAGCACGACCCACACAAAATAGTCGGTCAAATTCGTCCAAAGCAGTGTGGAAACGACAATGGAAAAAAGGATCAACGTTCCCCCCATGGTCGGTGTGCCGGCCTTTTGAAGATGCGTTTGCGGACCGTCGTCTCTGATGTACTGTCCGATTTGCATATAGCTCAGCTTCCGAATCACCCAGGGTCCCATAAAAAAACAGATCAAAAAAGCCGTCAGACTGGCATAAATCGTACGGAAAGTGATGTACCGGAATACATTAAAAACCGACAGCGTCTCATGGAGCGGATATAGTAAATGATATAGCATGTGTTAGTATCCGTGTAGCGTCATTGACCGGCCCACACTTTGAGCCCTTCAACAACCGTTTCCATGGCCATGCCTCTGGATCCTTTCAC
>JBAUWG010000213.1:0-4110 GCA_049583675.1 Desulfobacterales bacterium
AACGGTTTAGGGAAATTCTGTTTAATATACTGAAAAATGTTAATATGAGGCGATTTAAAAGAAGTAAACGATTGATTAGTCTACAATTGATGATCTTGTTTTTTTTAATGTTTCTTTGTGTTGTAACCTCAGCTTATGCAATGGACATTACGCTCCAATGGGCTCCTAACGATGGTCCGGAGCTGGCCGGTTATAAAGTCTTTTATCGAGAAGAAGGCCAGTCCTATAATTATAACACACCATATTGGGAATGCACTGAGCCCGAATGCACCGTTTACGACCTCGATAAAACGAAAAACTATTATTTTGTCGTTAGAGCTATTGATAATGAAGGAAACACCAGTGGTAATTCCAACGAGGTAGCACTTAAAGCAGGTTCAGCAGTAAATAACGCCGGCAATGGTACAGGCAGCGGTGGCGGCGGCGGGTGCTTCATCGCCACGGCCGCATACGGATCGCTGTTGGAGCCGCATGTGAGAATATTGCGCAAATTCCGCGACCTTTTTCTGTTGACCAATGGTCCGGGGAAAATGTTTGTAAAATATTATTACAGATATTCGCCGCCTGCAGCACATTTCATTTCCAGACATGCTGTTTTGAGAGCGCTGGCCTGCATTTTGCTTTTACCCCTAGTGGTATTAAGTTGGATAATTTTAACCATCGGCCCGGGTTTTACATTGGCATTGATACTGCTGATGGGAGTTAGTCTGGTCTATATTGTAAGGTGGAGGAACAACACGGTTTTGGTAAGGTAATCTGTCTTTGGTAGAATTATTGCAAAAAATGTTTGCCGGCAGTTCGGATAAGTCGAATATGGTACTCATTGATATCTGCTCGGATTGCAAAAAAAAGGTCATTATTCAAATTACGCCCACATCAGGAGGATTTGGTCTTCTCGGCGGCGCATTATTTGAAAATGCCTCAGGCGGGTATTATGCGAGATGCCCTTTTTGTCACAACCTGAACCAAAAAGAGCTATAAAAGTCTGAATCCGGCGGTCAGTTTGGTAAATTCTGTTTCTGAAATCGATTCCCACGGACCGGCGGGATAAAACTGGATATAAGATTTTATGTTTGGCGAAAAAACCTTGCCTCCCGTAATATTCGGTTTTTTCATCAGATATTTGAAGTTTTCTCCTAAATCCAGGAGCAAATCCAGGTTATCATTTTCCTCCAAGAGTTCAACGAGCAGCATGTTCTGAACCAGACCGCTGCCTTTTAGATGTTTTTTATTGTCCCTCCCGGTATATATTTCAATGGACGCCTTCTCCAGTAAGGCGGCGGTGTTGTCATCCCCCACTAAAAACGCCTGATTTACCAAATACGTCGCATCTTCAAAAGGAATCCAGTCACTCATTGATATTTCTCTTTTCTGATGGCTTTCAGCAGTTGAATGATATCCGGGCAAGGCGCAAACATCTTCACTTGGCTTCAATTTCACAGCTTTTGTTCAGATGGGCGGAAAAGAAATAAATTGAAATAAAAAAAGCCGGAATTGCCATCAAGAAGCCGATAAACGGCAAAACAGTGATGCCGCTCAACACAAAGGCTGCCGCTGTAACAAGAAAAAATAACCCAATTCCCGCTTTTGAAATTCGCTCAACCGTGCATATATTTTTATTCATGAGACACCTCACATGATAGGCTTTTATTGCCAAAGACTCAAATCAAGGACTTAAAAACATTAATCCCGTTTTGAATAGATGTTAAGACCGTTATGAAGAAAGTCAAGAATGTCTCACCGCAGAAAAAATTGCGTCATGATATCAAGTCGATTTGCCCGCGTGATTTTCTTTGATTGAAAAATACCCGTCCTCCTGATATAAGCTTTATCGAGGTTAAACCCCGATAGCGGCCAAAAAGAATGTTAATTCATCCGGGTGCAAAACTTGAGAAGGAATCTTATAATGGTGATTTTATGATAAGGGTGTTGACAAGCCTTATGATGGTAATCTTTCTATGCAGTGCTTCTTTTTGGAGCTGCTCAAGGGATAAAGAAAAAGAGTCCAAAAAAGGAGCCATTGAAAAAATGACCGAAAAGGCCGGAAAAGATATCGCCGACAGGTTGCAGAAGCCGATCAAACAGGCCCGTTCCGTTAAAAAGAAGCAAGAGGAAAAATCCAAAGAAATCGAGAAAGCCTTAAAGGGTCAATAGGCACTCCGCTAATGTCAATTGAACGCTTTTAACTCAATTGAGGGAAAATATTTCATCCATAGAAGGGATTATTTGATGAGAGTTGACGGCAAAAATTTGCGCACCATCTGGCTGGACAACGATTTAATGACGGTGAAGGTGATCGATCAGCGGTTTTTACCCCACCAGTTGGTGATATCCGATCTGAAAACCGTCAATCACGTTATTGCCGCCGTCAAGGAGATGGTCGTGAGGGGTGCGCCGTTGATCGGCGTTACGGGAGCATATGGCGTTTATCTCGCGACGTTAAATTCGCCGGGGGAAACCATTGAAGACCCATATATTCAAGCCGAATGCAGCCGCTTGAAATCGGCCCGGCCCACGGCGGTGAATCTTGCCTGGGGTGTGGACAGGGTATTTTCCGCGGTGGCCGGCGTGCCCCGGACTTCGGAAAAGATCGATATCGCCCGGGAAGAAGCAGGAAAGATTGCCGAGGAAGAAGTTGAAAACTGCCGGAAAATCGGTGAATACGGGGTTAGTTTGATTCAGCAAATCAGCCATAGAAAAAACAAGGAGACCGTACATCTGTTGACCCATTGCAATGCCGGGTGGCTGGCCTGCATCGAATACGGAACGGCGACCGCGCCGATGTATGCTGCATTTGACCAGGGTATTTCGATTCACGTATGGGTCGACGAAACCAGACCGCTCAATCAGGGGGCGCGGTTGACGGCCTGGGAGCTGGGAAAGTACGGCATTCACCACACGGTCATCACCGATAATGCCGGCGGGCATCTCATGCAGCACGGCATGGTGGATATGGTGATCACCGGGACCGACAGAACCACCTATACCGGGGATGTTGCCAATAAAATCGGGACCTACCTGAAAGCGCTTGCTGCCCGCGACAATAACATTCCTTTTTATGTAGCCCTGCCATCCAGTACATTCGATTGGGCATTGAGAGACGGTATTAAAGGTATCCCCATCGAAGCGCGAGATCCCGACGAGATCCGGTATGTCCAGGGTATGAATCACGGGAAGATTAAAGATGTGCTGATTACACCCGAAGCCAGTCCGGCAGCGAATTTTGCTTTTGATGTGACACCGGCCAGATTGGTGACCGGTTTTATCACCGAGCGGGGCATTTGCGAAGCTTCTGAAAAAGACATACTCAACCTGTTTCCTGAAAAGAAAAATTCTTGACTCTTTTCAGCTCGATTCGTTTAATCGCTTTATGTTGACCGATCTGGACAAAAGAATCATCGCTGCCATTCAGGGGGATATTTCAGTCACCGAGCGGCCGTATCTGGAAATTGCCGAACAACTGGGGGTTTCAGAAGATGACCTCCTTGAAAGAATGAAACATCTATGTGACAAAGGGATTATCCGCCGGTTCGGCGCCACCCTTCGCCACCAGAAATCCGGATATGCGGCCAATGCCATGGCGGCATGGCAGGTGGATGAAGAGGATATCGATGCAGTAGGCGAGAGAATGGCCGCTTTTCGGGAGATTTCCCACTGCTACCGGAGAAATCCCCAAAATGATTGGCCGTATAACCTGTACACCATGATCCATGCAAAAGACGATGATGCCTGTCTAGAGATTGCCGGCAACATATCTAAAGAAACATCCATCGACAAATACACCCTTCTTTTTAGCCGCGAGGAACTCAAGAAAACGTCCATGGAATATTTTCCGACTGACGATGACGATTAATCGCCTGAATCTTTCAAGATTCAGGAATTAGATCCATGAAATCCGATACTCCCCATATCCTTTTGATCAATCCATGGATCCATGATTTTGCCGCCTATGAATTCTGGGCCAAACCGCTGGGACTTCTGTCGCTGGCAGCGATGCTGCGATATCATGGGCTCAACGTTTCCTATATTGACTGCCTGGATCGATACCATCCCCATGCGCCACCGGCTGATCCTCATGCACGGTTCGGAAGGGGGCCGTATCTAAAGACC
>JBAUWG010000214.1:0-3554 GCA_049583675.1 Desulfobacterales bacterium
TAAAATCATTTTGTTTATTCTAAATAGCCTCTCAATCCTTGCATGCTTTTTGCAAAGCAGGATTAATAATCAATTTTGCGCAAATAAAACCCAATTTACCCTTAAACCTTAAATCGATATTGGATAAAGCTATTTAACGAAGGGGCAGACTCGTTGAAAAGCGGGGACGCAAACTCACGAGTCTAAGGCTTGAAATCTACAGCGGCCATGTTTCTAAAACGTGGAAGACTCTTCTGGTGCAGCACAACAGGTATCTTATTTTAACCATCGAACAGTGCGCCTTTCTCTTCAAGAAGTTATCCAATGCAAAAAGAAAGAGGCATTTGTCATGGTTAGGAATGTTCGTAATTCTCGATTCAACTATTCTTTTCTTTTATGGTTTGTTTTCGTAACGTTTACCTTTCAAATTTTCTGCATATTTAATGCTCCTAATGCTTCGGCAGCAACCCAGGTATCTCTGGAGTGGAACGCGAACAGTGAAACGGACTTGGCCGGTTACAGGATCTTTTGCCGCGAGCAAAGCCAATCGTACGATTATCTCAACCCGTCTTGGGAAGGAACTGACACCACCTGCACAATTTCCGATCTGGATGAAACCAAGACGTACTGCTTCGTGGCAAGAGCATTCAACTCCGAAGAGGTTGAGAGCCAAGATTCCATAGAGCTGTGCCAAAAAGCTTCGGCCGTACCGAACCTGTCGCCGACGGCAGATGCAGGACCGGATCAGACCGTCAGCCAGGGGCACTCTGTTGTGCTCAACGGCGCTAACTCGACGGATGCGGATGACGGCATCGCATCTTATCGTTGGGCTCAAACCGGCGGGCCCGCAGTTACGCTGTCCAATCCTTCCGCAACACGACCCACTTTTACATCACCCGATGTGACACAGGCTGGCGCGACACTGACCTTTGAACTGACTGTCGTCGACCGCGGCGGAAACCAGGCAAAGGATGTGTGCGTGGTGAACGTGACATGGGAGAATGAACCGCCCCAGGCGAATGCCGGGCTTGATCAGACCGTGGAAGAAGGAAGTGCTGTTACATTGGATGGAAGTTCTTCATTGGATATCGATGACGGGCTCGCCGGTTATAGGTGGACCCAAACAGGAGGTCCCACGGTCACCCTTTTGAATCGAACGTCATCAAAAGCGACCTTTGCAGCACCGAACGTCGGCCCTGACGGCGTTTCTTTGAGCTTTAATCTTACCGTTACCGATGCCGACGGGCTTCAAAATACCGACGCGTGTATTGTCAATGTCAGCTGGCAAAATGAGCCGCCGAGGGCAGTTGTTACGCCGGACTATATGGAGACCGATGGGGGCGCTTTGGTGACATTGGACGGATCGGGCTCGACGGACCCCGATGACGGGATTACCTCGTATCTTTGGACCCAGGTCAGTGGAGACCCTGTTTCTTTGTCTGACCCTACGTCAGCTGTAGCGAAATTTGTTGCGCCGAAAACCGGCTCGCTTGGTAAGAATCTAAATTTTAGATTGACGGTAAAAGATCGGGGAGGGCTTCAAAGTACAGCCGATAGTACTGTTTACGTCAACCCAAACACCAGACAAAATACACCTTTGAATAATCCGCCTGTCGCTGATTTCAGCTATAATGTAAATAGTCAAACTGCCGCATTCACCGACCTCAGCGGCGACACAGACGGAACCATTGCGTCGTGGTCCTGGAATTTCGGCGACGGCAGTACCAGCACCCATAAAAATCCGGGTCATCGGTATCGCAAAGACGGAACCTATACGGTTACGCTGACGGTTATCGATAACGGCGGGGCAAGTAATTCCCATTCGAAAACGGTAACCATCTCAACCAGAACGAAAAGATCGAGTTCGAGATTGAGATGGAGATGGAGATAATGACATATTAAAAAAAAACTTACCTCGGGGGCCGGAGACGGCCCCTTTTTTTTTTGATTTGATTTGCGGGATATAGTAATGACTTTGTTATGGCGAGAAAATTGAACAAGAGCCCCATCCCTTTATTCACGGTATCTTTTCCCGGAGAAACTTAATATGATCCGCTATGTGGTGCTCATCTCACTCTGGGGAGCCTGGTGTTTTATCCACAGCTTCACGATTACTTTTGCTGTTACAGGTTTTGTCCGGAAACGTTTTGAAAGAGCGTACCGGTATTACCGGATTTTTTACAACCTTTTCGCATTGGCGACCCTGGTTCCTGTACTGGTTTACACCTTTTCCATGAGGGGTCTGCCGGTATTTCGCTGGGAAGGCCCGTTCAGAATCATTCAGGGACTGCTGGTACTCTCTGCGCTGGTGCTGTTTATCGGCGGAGCCGGGCGATACGACCTGGCGCGATTCATCGGGATCCGGCAGGTACGCGAAGACAACGCGTGCGGCGTCCTGACCGAAGACTGCCGCCTGGACACCGGCGGGATTCTCGGAATCGTTCGCCATCCGTGGTATTCAGGGGGTATTCTTATTGTCTGGGCCGGGAATTTGGATGTGACCGCCATTCTGACAAACCTGGTCATTACCGGTTATTTTTTAATCGGCGCATTCATCGAAGAACAAAAGCTGCTGACCGAATTTGGAGAGGAATACCTGGATTACCGTCGACGCGTTTCCATGTTCTTCCCGTTCAAATGGAGCATTCAAAGGCTAAGAGGCAAAAAGGGGAGACCTCCCGGCGAAGAATAATAATCAATGCATTTTCCCTATGTCCTCAAAATGGGTCCGCTTTGATTGGAATGTTGGAATAATGGAATGGTGGAATATTGGGCTTTTCAAAGGAACATTATTCCAGTTTTGCAATATGTCATGATTTCGGAATACAATGCGGAAAAATATGGACGTTCATAATTTTATGCTTATATTTAGTGATGTTTGAGCCCTCCCTAACGTCAATTTGTTTCAAAAATATAGACGGTCATCTAAAAAGGAGCAGGATTATGGCAAAAATTACATTAAAAGGCACTCCGATTGATACCATCGGCGATTTACCCAAAGTCGGCCAAAAGGCGCCTGGCTTTACGCTGACCAAAAGGGATCTTTCCGAAACCAGTTTCGATGATTTTGCGGGGAAACGCATTGTTTTAAATATTTTTCCGAGCATCGACACCCAGGTATGCGCCACTTCGGTCCGCAGATTCAACGTGGAAGCCAGCAAGCTCGAAAATAGCGTCGTGCTTTGCGTTTCCGCGGATCTTCCCTTTGCCCATGAAAGATTTTGCGGCGCCGAAGGCATTGATCATGTGCTCTCGCTGTCGTGTTTTCGTTCCGAGGCTTTTGGGAAGGATTATGGGGTGAAAATAACCAGCGGGCCCTTGGCCGGTTTGTTATCCAGGGCCGTGGTTATTATCGATGAATCCGGAAAGGTCATTTATACGGAACAGGTCCCGGAAATTGTGCAGGAGCCGAATTACGACGCCGCACTCGCAGTACTGACATAACCCGAATAATTTATGAAAGATTGAAGCATTAGCCTTTCACGCCGGCCAGCATATTTAAAACCGTGTCCAACTGTTCCAATGAAATATATATGTGAGGTGAAAACCGCACTCTTCCAAGACGTTCGGCGGCA
>JBAUWG010000215.1:0-5529 GCA_049583675.1 Desulfobacterales bacterium
CGTTTGGCATAATTGATGAGGCCGTCTCCGTCTTCAGGTTGCGTGTGCGTTTCAATAAACATGTCTTTGGTCAATGTCATAATCGATACTTTTCCGTTATTGGAAATTTCGATAGAGTCAAGCGCAAGATTCAACAGTTTTATCCGTCCCAAAGAGTATGTGCCGTAAACATGCTGGGAAATAGTGTAAGGATCGACACCCAAATCCAGCATTTCCTGGCAAATGGCAAAAGCGGCTCTGTTCGTATTGGAAAAACGAAACGAACCCGTATCCGTCAAAATACCGGTATATATTGCGGTGGCAATAAACTTATCCAAAGGGGCGCCCATTTGTTTAATCAGCCAGTACACGATTTCCGATGTGGCGCATGCGGATGTGTCGATCAGCTGAACATGCCCAAAGTGCGTATTGCTGATATGGTGATCGATGTTGATGATCATGGGTATCTTTTTAATGACGGAGACGGCCTTCCCGATCCGATCCATGTTGCTGCAATCCAGAATGATCGCCAGATCGTAAGCGGTCTTTTCGATCTTCCGGACAACATGATGCACTTCCGGCAGAAAACGATATACCGCCGGTATGGGCGTTTCGTTGTATAAGGTTGTTTTTTTCTTCAGCGCTTTAAGGGAAAGGCCTGTGGCGATCAGAGATCCGATGGCGTCTCCGTCAGGGTTGGTATGGCTGACCACCAGGATATGGCGGCTGTTTTTTATGTGACGTATGATTGAGTCCATAATGTTTAACTGTCTTCGGAATTGGTTGATGACGGCGCATTATCCTCGTCCGCCCGATTTTCATCATGGATGCGGCTTAAAATTTTGTCGATGTGAACGCCGTATTCAAACGATTCATCATAAAAAAATCTAAGCTCGGGCATATACCGCAGTCCCAATTCTGCGGCAAGCTTATATTTTACATATCCAAGAGCGCTGTTGAATCCTTCAATGGTTTGGGCGATATTATTGTTGCCGTCGGCGGTAATAAAGTAAACGCGTGCTACTCTTAAATCGCGCGACATCTTTACGCCCGTTATCGAAGCTGTCTTTAAACGAGGATCTTTCACCCGCTTAAAGAGTATGTCCGACAACACTTTTTGTATTTGGCAGCCGACTCTGTCGGAACGTGCAAACGGTTTCATATATTGATAATCTCCATTTCACTGTCGATGATCTCGGCCAGGTTGAGTGCTTCGACCATGTTAAAAATTTTGTCTATCTTGGAGTTTATCACCGACCGGTCGTTGCCGACCAGGGCAAACCCGACCATTGCGCGTTGGTATATATCGTTGGACCCAACTTCGGCCACCGATACATTAAAATGGCTGCGCAACTGGCCGATAATCGATTTTACAATTTTTCTTTTGGCCTTTAGAGAACGGCACTCGTGCAGCCTGAATGTGACAATACCTAGGCCGGCCACCATGTGATCCCCTCGCTTGATTCGAGAATGCTCGGTACTGCAAACGCATTGGTTTTATGTTGCCACAATAACCTCAAAATTTACACATTAAAAAATCCGGACATTCATGACTATTCGACTTCGGGTTTGATTTCTTCTACATAGTAACATTCGATGACGTCACCGAGTTTGACATCATTGTAATTTTTAATGACGATGCCGCATTCATAACCGGTTTGAACTTCTTTGACATCGTCTTTGAAATGACGAAGGGAAGCAATTTTGCCTTCGTAACTGACCACCCAGTCTCTGAGTATGCGGGCAAGCTGCCCGCGCTCGATTTTTCCCTCTGTGACGTAACAGCCGGCGACAGCGCCGACCTTGGGAACATGGAACACTTCTCTCACCTCGGCTCTGCCCAGAATGTGTTCTTCAAAGGTGGACGCCATCATGCCGACGATGGCGTTCTTGATGTCATTGATCACATTATAAATGATGTTGTAGAACCGGATATCCACATTTTCCTCGCCGGCGAATGCCTGAATTTTGGAGCTGGGACGGACATTGAAGCCGATAATGATGGCATCCGACACCGCAGCCAGTGAAATATCCGATTCGTTCAAGGCACCCGTTGCCGAATGAATGACATTGATCTTGACCTCTTCGTTGGAAAGCTTGGTTAACGCATCAGAAAGGGCTTCGATGGAACCGTGCACATCCGCCTTAATGATGAGATTGAGATCTTTAACTTCATTTTTCTGCATTTTTTCGTAAAGCTTTTCAAGACTGAGCCTGCTGGTCTTAGCCAGTTCCTTTGATCGCTGTTTCTGGGTTCGATGCAAACTCACCTGTTTTGCATCTTTCTCGTCCGACAGTGCGATCAACTCGTCTCCGGCATTGGGAACACCCGAAAGACCGATGATTTCGACGGGAATCGACGGCCCTGCCGATGAGACCTGCCGGCCCATGTCATTCAACAGCGCGCGAATTTTACCGTAATGAACGCCGCAAACCACAGCATCGTGGATTTTTAAAGTGCCTTCTTTGACCAGAACCGTGGCAACAGGACCTCGTCCCGCATCCAGCTTGGCCTCGACAACGTGTCCCACGGCGAGTTTTTCCGGATTGGCCTTAAGTTCCAGAATTTCTGCCTGCAATAGCACCATTTCAAGCAAATCGTCTATCCCGCGATTTTCCTTGGCAGAGACCTCGACAAAGATGGTATCGCCGCCCCAATCCTCGGGTACGACACCGACATCGGCCAGTTCTCTTTTGACCCGTTCAGGGTTTGCATTTGTCTTGTCGATTTTGTTGACCGCTACGATAATCGGAACTTCTGCGGCCTTGGAATGGTTAATGGCCTCAATGGTCTGGGGCATGACACCGTCGTCGGCGGCAACGACAAGAATGACCAGATCGGTCACCTTGGCCCCGCGGGAACGCATCTCGGTGAAAGCCTCGTGGCCCGGGGTATCCAAAAAGACGATTTGACCTTTATTTGTCGCGACATTGTAGGCGCCGATATGCTGCGTGATTCCACCGGCTTCATTTTCCGTAATTTTAGTTTTACGAATAACATCAAGAAGGGATGTCTTGCCGTGATCCACATGCCCCATGATGGTCACCACCGGGGGTCTGGAGATGAGTGTATCGGGATCATCGGTTTCCACCCTCAAGACGGACTGTTCTTCAAAAGAGGCTTTTTCAAGCTCATAATCAAATTCTGCGGCAACGAGCGCAGCGGTGTCAAAATCGATGACCTGATTCACCGTCACCATGACGCCTAAACCCATCAATTTTTTAATCATTTCACCAGCTTTTACTCCCATGCGTTTTGCCAGGTCGGACAGGGCGATGGCTTCGTCGATTTTGATTCTGCGCTTAATGGCCTTGGGCACGGTAATCAGCGGTTTTTGTATGATGGTGGTTGTTTTTCCTTTGGCGGACTTTCGACCCTTGCGGGCCCGGTGCGATTTGGTATAAAGATCCTCTCCTTCCACCACCTCTTTTTTACGAAAGGAAATTTTTTTCTTGAAAAATTTTCTATCCGTCACGCTTTCGTCGGGTTTATTAACCCATTTTTTCTTTGGTTTTTTCTTTTCTTTTGCAGACTCATCTGTAGCGGGTGTTCCGTCTGCGGTCGGCTTTTCAACTTTCTTTTCAGGTTCAAGGACTTGATCCTTTTGGATCGCCGTCTCTTTTTTCTTTACGGCCGGCGAAACCGGCATCTTTATGATTTTTGCCGGTGTTTCTTTTTTACGTTTTTTGCCGGCTCTTTTCGGCGTTAATTTTTTAACCACAACCGGTTCTTCGGGGGGTTTTGAAACCGGTTTTTTGGTTTCGGCTTCCACTTTTGCAGCATCGGGCGTTGCGGCATCTGCATCCGAAACCTCGGCGGTTTTCACTGCTTCGGGTTCTTTATCCCCTTCTTCCGGGATGACTTTCTGTTCAGGCGCCGGTGTTTCTTTCTCAAGGGGCGGTTCCTTGGATTCAAGAACTGTTTCAGAAGGCGGTTCGGCAGCCTCCACTTTTTCAGCGGGTGATTCCGGTTCGGCGGCGGTCTCAACTTCAACCGGCTCCTGCGGCGCAGGCTTTCTGCGTCTTCTGATCAGCGTCGGCTTGATACGCGTTTCTTCAATCTCTTTTGCCGGCGAACCTCGAAGATTTCGTTTAATCGTGTCCACGGTGTCGTCATCCAGAGAACTCATATGGCTTTTTGCTTCAATATCCATATCCTGCAACTTATCGAGCAACATTTTATTCGTCATGTTAAGATCTCTGGCAAGCTCATATATTCTGATCTTTGCCATTAAACCCCCCGTTATGTTTAGTGGTAGCCTGTTTTTTTATGCAAAGTTTTTGCAACACATTTCGAATTGCAAATGGTTGTTCTCTTCAATCATTCTTGCCAAACAAACCGGGCACTTTGCCCCAGGATGCAAGTTCAACGTTGAAAGTACTGACATGCTTTTGACCATCATTGTTCTTTAACAGAATCCGTCGGGTCCGGGTCCTCCGGCAGTTTCGTTTCTCCGGACGAACCCTCATCCGAGTCTGTCGCATCCTCGAGGGCGGTTTGAGAATCCGAAACATCTGCGGCCTCGACTGCAGCCTCGACGTCCGCTTCTTTTTTCGATATCACCTCTTCTTTGAAAGTTTCATCGCCGTGTTCGGTGCTTGGAATATAATTTTTGGCAGCTTCAATCAACGTGACGGCTTTTTCTTCGGTAATATCTCTGATCTGAACCAGATCCTCTACAGAGGCTTTGCTGAGTTCATCGGCGGAAAAAAAGCCTTTTTCATATAAAGCATCCGCCAAACTGATGCCGACATCCGGCAAGGATACCAAAGAATCATATCCGTACTGCATGGCTTCGCTGTATCGTGTCTCGCTGATGACATCAAGGTGCCATTTGGTCAATTTTGAAGCGAGCCGGACATTTTGTCCTTTTTTCCCGATGGCGATCGAAAGAAATTCATCAGGGACGATGACCTCCATGGAACCGTTTTCCTCATCAATAATCACCCTTGAAATTTCCGCAGGTGCAAGGGCATTGCACACAAATTTTGCAGGATCGATGTGGTAAGGGATGATATCAATTTTTTCCCCTTTAAGTTCCTGAACGACGTTTTGCACCCGGCTGCCTTTCATCCCGACACAGGCGCCGACAGGATCTATATCGGAATCGTTTGAGGTTACGGCAATTTTTGCTCTGATGCCGGGTTCGCGGGTCGCGCCGATAATGGTAACGATGCCCTCATTTATTTCAGGCACCTCTGTTTTGAAAAGGGCGACCAAAAAGTCCGGATGCGTCCTGGATAGAACAATCTGCGGACCCCGCGTATCATATAGGACATCGATGATATACGCCCTCATGCGATCCCCCCGTCGATAGGATTCCTTGGGGATCTGTTCGCGGGAGGGAAGGATTCCTTCTGTTTGACCGAGATTGACGATGATATCATTTCGATCAAAACGCTGAACGATTCCGTTGATGATTTCACCCTTTCGGTCTATAAAACCCGAATAGACCGCATCTCTTTCCGCATCTTTCATTTTTTGTATAATGACCTGCTTGGCGGACTGAGCGGCGATACGTCCAAAGGTAGAGGTGTCCATCTTGGTTC
>JBAUWG010000216.1:0-4549 GCA_049583675.1 Desulfobacterales bacterium
ACGCAGAGATTGGGCAAAAAGACCATTTATGGATGGGCACTATCTAAATACGCAACTCATTTCTTTTATCTTGACAATGTATTCGGTTAGGTTTCGATCCATAAAAAATAGCTGTTAATGGTGTTGACTCGAAACCGGTCATTATTATCTTATTTATATGAGAGGAGGCAATAAGAGTTGGTGTTTTGAAAAACACCAGAATTTAAAAATAAGGAGTTTTATTATGAATGATTCAGCTATTGATACAGTTAATACAAAAGAAGATTTATGGAAATCCCACACCAAAAAGGCCTTCAGCAGCATGACTGCCGTAGGCATCATCGGAATGGGCGCGGTTGCAGCGACGATTATCGGATTAACCAATGTTGCTCCCGAGCTACTAGCGTCCGTCGCATGTATAGCCGTTGGCGTGGCTTTGGCTTTTGAGGGTGGTGCCATCTCCGCCCGGTATTCTGCTTTACATGAAATGGCAGAGGGGTATACCAACACCGATGCATCCGCGCGTTGGGGAGTGGTGACGACCCTATTTTTGGCCGGTGCGGCTGGAATTGCTCTGGGTATTTTGTCTCTGCTCGGAATCGTTCCGATGATTCTGCTTCCAGTGGCCGCTATCGTTTTCGGGTCAGCGCTGATTTTGGATAGCGGCGCCAATGCGCGTCTCAGCGTTCTGGAAGCGCGCCATTCACAGGAATTCAAATCCAGGGAGAAAACCATTAAGGAAACAACCTACGCTTCTGCCGGGATCGAGCTGCTGGTCGGGATCGGGATTATTGTACTGGGCATAGTGGCTCTTAATAGTGTATACCCGTTAATGCTTAGTTTGGTGGCCATGCTGTGCATCGGTGCAGCTAACTTGCTGACCGGAGCAATGATCGGCGGACGCATGTCCAGCATGTTTCGCTATTAGGTCCTAGGAGCGTAAAAATCTGAGGTAGGGACCGTTTTTAAAAGAAAGACCGGGGCAAAGACTTTAAAGCCATAAAATATTATTCGACTCAGGTTTTCGAGTTTTTGTTCAGTCTGCTCAATAATGAAGACCAAGAAATTACTGGATTTTCTTTTTAATGCGCTCATGCTGATATTTGAATCCTGCGGAAAAAGCCAAGTGGGCTCCCAAAATGGCCCATCCGATGGCAAAGGAAACAATACCGCTGAAATGACCGATTGTTTCTCCAAAATGCAGTGTCAACAATTCCATCATTGGCGGTAAGTACATGATGAATCCAACCAATGACAGCAAATAACCCAGTTTCTTGACAACCTTCATTATTTACACCTCTGTTTTAAAATTTGTATCCATTTTTTGAATACAAGTCTCGAAGACTTACTACAAGCAGATAGGTTTTGCAAGTCTGAAAACGTAAAATTTCAACGACGTCCCGGTGATGGGTCTGGTGGCCAAGGCAGCCCGGGGTTTCCCCGGTAATCCTGTCTTGGCTTCCCGGCTCGGACTCGAATTTGGCCATTCGACATGATTTCTGATATCGGCTAGTCCGGCGTGCTTTTATGCACCCGGCGGATGCCGCCCACAAAATAAATCATCTTGAACTTGCGATTCAGCGTTTTGCTTTGAAAATCGGCAACCGGAACACCGGGAGGCACAAGGACCTTGTCTCCGATCTTTCCGTCAAAAGACGGCACCGCAACCCAGACCCGCTGTTGCCCGGTGTCGATGTGGACGTAAATGTGCCGGCCGGCATCGATCACCTCCACCACCGTACCTTTGAACATCTCGGACATGCCTTCCGGCTTTACTGAAGGGCTTTGATGTCTCCCGGATGTTTCCCCGGCAGATTGTTCTTCGGCCCGTCCGGCCGCCTGCCAGAAACCAATGGAAATCGAAATCACCAGCAGTATCGACATGCGCCATGACAAGGGGTAATAACTTTTTTTCATACGCCCCGCTTTGCTACGATTAAGTTATTCATCTTTCCTATTCCGGATAACTCGATGGATTATGAAGCTTTCCGTGACACGTCAAAAAGCATTGGCCCCGAAACAGGCCGAGGCTCTCATATTCAAGCCGTCCTGTATTGGTCGTTAAAACAATGGACAGATCGAAATTGATCAGATGGCTGTTTTGCAGGGCATTGCCCTGCATGGCGCTTATCCCGTGAGGGTCGTGGCAGGCTGAACACGGCGCTTTTTGATCCACGACATGCACCCGGTGCGGGAAGCTTGCATCGCTGTTCAACAAAACGGACCGACTGTGGCATTTATAACATAGTTCATAGCTGGAAGGTGACTCCGGAGTATTGTCATCGGTGATATACCGGTTTGTCAGAAGGTATGGATAATCGGAGCCGTGGGGCCCAGGGGGTCCTAATTGATCACTGTTGCCATGGCAATCCGTACATCTGATGATGCTGGTGACAGTATATGGCGGCAGCAGGCTCGGGACATCCGAATTTTTTCCCCGGGTCTCCACCGGATGAAACGACGGGTTTGCCGGATCGAACAGGAGCCGCGTATTGAGCTCATTGATCTGACGGGCAACCGGCAGCGTATTGATGACATTATTGTCGCTGTCGCCATGGCATTTGAAACATATTTCATAAAGATAATGGGCTGAAGTGACCGCCTGATCCGCCGCAGACACACCCGATACGCCGCTGGTCGCGCCGGAAACCACACCGCCTCCGGGATACGGGTTTCCGTTTGCCTGGTGGGGATTGTGACAGTCGCTGCACTCGACATGCTTGGGAACGCGTCCAAACGTAAAATCCTCCGCCGGATCATGCACGCCCGTATAATCCTGAACCGCATGACGATAGGGTTTTGTGATCTCAAATGCGATGTCCGTGGAAGCCACCTTCCCGTCATGGCAATCGAGGCAATTGTCCTCATCGAAAGCAAATATGAGCAATCTCTCTTTGCTTCCGGCCGTATGCGGCGTGTGGCAGTTTTCACAACCGTTCTCACCAACGGTTGCATAATCGGTATTCGGCCACAATCCGCCGGTTCTGTCGAGCAATGCCGTCGACCGTGCATGGGATGAATTGATCCAGTTTGTCATGTCGTGGCAAGCCGTACACAGGGCTGAAGCGGTATTATCCATCACCAGGAATTGACCATAGGGGTTATGATGGGGATCGTGGCAAGCCGTGCACTGGAGCTGGTTGTTTTCAAGTTTCACTTGCGGGGGGAGAGCGGATGGCTCCCTGAGATGCCGGTCATCCAGCGAAAGCATTTCGTCATACACAAACGATATCGGATGGTCATCGGACAGGTCGGTGCCCAGATTAGACGAGCTGTCTTCCGGCATAAACCGGATGCCGCCCTTAAGCGGTATTTCTGTCGGGGAAGATGCGATCGCACCCAGCGCAATCGTGCCGTCATGGCAGCTCAAGCACATTCGCGACGAGCCGGTGGGCTGTCCCACATCTGCTTTGAGTGTCGAAGAAAAATACGGGAGATAAGGATCCGCCGGGTCGGACCGATTCCAGAGATACCGTGTTGCCGAACCTTTCTGATGGGGGATGTGGCAAAAAATACAGATTCGGCTCTCCGATGAAGCGGTGATAATGCCGGGGCCGCTAATGGAAAGATTATGCTTTGTGGAGCGGATATCCAGTCCCCGAACGGAGGTAACGCTAAAATTCGTGGAGCGCATATACCGGTCAAGTGTGGACGTGGCGCCGGGATTCGTGAATCGGATATCCTGGCCAAGGGCGGACATGGCAAAAATAAACAATATCAGGGCGGCACCGCAAACTTTGGCATGAAAGCGTATCATTGGGTCATACCCTCTTTCAGGTACCTGAAAATCTGCACCCGTCGGTTGCTTGAATCCGATACATAGATCAGATCGTTGTGATCAATATAAATCCCGGTGGGAAGCCAGAATTCTCCATATCCCGTGCCATGTTTACCGAAAGCCATCAACAGACGTCCTTTTTTGTCGAATACCTGGATATTGTCAAAAAGGGCATCCACCACATAAAGGTTGCCGTCGCTGTCGGCCGCCACTCCCTTCGGTCTCGAAAATGTTCCCGGCACATCGCCCATGCGGCCGAAGGTGAACCGAAAACGCCCCTCCGGCGAAAACACCTGGACCCTGAAATTCAAGGCATCGGATACGATGATATCGCCGGTCAATGTCACGAAAATATTCGTCGGGTAATGAAACAGGCCCTTTGTCGCACCATCTGTGCCGAATGATCCTTTTGGCGACCGGTTTGAAAGATCAAATCTGAAGATCCGCGACTGCAGCGTATCAATCACAAGCAGCTCCGACGTCTTCGCATTGACGGCGATTCCTGTCGGCCGCTTGAAAATGCCGCGACCGAGGGTTGAAAGGAATGTTTTGCCGTTGTCTTTAAATATGTAAACAGCTCCCTTCTTTGAGTCGGTTATGTAAATGACGCCGTCTTTGTCAATCGCAATACCGACGGGCGAAGCCAGCATGGTTCGGTCCGCAGGAAAAAAAAAGTGTTGATTCCCCGCGGCATCAAAAACATGAATCCGCTTCAGGAAGGTATCGACGACATAGAGCCTGCCTTGGGCATCGGTGGCGATGCCATACGGGGAGACAATGGATGCCGCGCCC
>JBAUWG010000217.1:0-2532 GCA_049583675.1 Desulfobacterales bacterium
CAAGAAGAACCAAAAAGTGACCATATCGAGGAAACTTTCAGCTGTTCGGTCTTTTTTTAGATTTCTTGTCAAACGCGGGGTTATTCTTGACAATCCTCTGGATCGGATTTTGACGCCGAAACAAAAAAAGACAATACCGGTATACCTCCCGGTCGATGATGTTTTCAGACTGCTTGATTCAATTAAGACCGATACGCTGATCGGAATCAGGAATCGTGCTATTTTTGAGACACTTTATTCCAGCGGAATTCGCGTTTCGGAGCTTGAAGGTCTGAATATTTTTGACGTGGATTTTAAAAAACATTTGATTCGGGTATTGGGAAAAGGCAGCAAAGAAAGAATTGTCCCCATCGGGGGAAAAGCCTTAACCGCCATCTTGGATTATAGAAAAAGATTGAATTCCGAAGCCGGCATCGGAGAAGACAAAAATACAGCTTTGTTTCTGAATAAAAACGGTGGACGGTTAACGAGCCGCTCCATCGCCCGAAATCTTGAAAAAACGGCCAAAGAATGCGGACTGTTGATACCTGTTTCACCCCATGCGTTGCGTCATACATTTGCAACGCATATGCTTGATGCAGGCGCTGATTTGAGAGTGGTCCAAGAGCTTTTGGGGCATACAAGTCTATCGACCACGCAAAAATATACTCACGTCAGCATCGACAGGTTGATAGAGACCTATGACAAGGCGCATCCGAGGCGATGATTGTGAAAAGCTCAGACGTTGATTTACCGGAAAACCAAAAATATTTGCCACAAAGCTTGGTGGCAGAATGGAAAAGATTTTGCCATAAAAAGCAAAAAATTTACAACAACAAATAATGATCTGAAACAAAAAGAAATTAAAATGATGAAATTTCATGGTACAACGATTCTTGCCGTCCGGCGAAACGGAAAAGTCGCCGTAGCCGGTGACGGGCAGGTTACACTGAACAATATCGTTATCAAACACAGGGCAAAAAAGGTGAGAAGAATTTACAACGACAAAATTATTGTCGGTTTTGCCGGTGCTACAGCAGATGCCCTGAATCTTTCGGAACAACTTGAAAAAAAGCTTGAACGCTATAATGGGAACCTGACGCGAAGTGCCGTCGAGCTGGCCCGGGATTGGCGAACCGACAAGTACTTGAGGCGTCTTGAGGCAATTATGATTGCCGTGGACGAAAAAAACATGTTTCTTATATCCGGAAATGGTGATGTGATCGAACCGGATGAAGGCGTCATGGGGATTGGATCCGGAGGGTCTGCAGCACAGGCGGCGGCAAGCGCGCTGATCCGGCATTCGGATATGAGTGCTGCCGAGATTGTCGCGGAAGCCATGAAAATCGCAGGCGCCCTGTGTGTGTTTACAAATGATGCGGTTACCATTGAAGAATTATAGATTTATAATCTAAGATAAAGTTATCATCGATTTAATCGAAAACCCTAAAAAGTGACAAAAAATGAATCTTAAACCCAACGAAATTGTCAAGGAACTTGACAAATATATTATCGGCCAGCACAACGCAAAGCGTTCGGTAGCCATAGCGTTGCGGAACCGGTGGCGCAGACAGCAGGTTCCGGAAGATCTCCGCGATGAGATTGCACCAAAGAATATTATTCTCATCGGCCCTACCGGTGTCGGCAAAACCGAAATCGCCAGAAGACTTTCGAATCTCACTGATTCGCCGTTCAATAAAGTTGAGGCCTCAAAATTTACCGAAATCGGATATGTGGGTCGGGATGTGGAATCCATGGTAAGAGATCTCCTGGAACTTACCGTCAACATGCTCAGATCAAGAGAACAGGAAGCTGTGAAAGAAAAAGGGCATCAAATTGCTGAAGAGAGAATGCTTGATCTACTCCTCCCTGAAAGCAGATTAAAAGCGTCCTTTAATAAAGAAGAGAACGACGAAACAGCGCTTGAGCCCGCGACGAACAATGTCGGCGCATCTTCTTCTACCAGAGAGAAGTTGCGGAAAATGCTCCGTGACGGAAAACTGGACAGTCGGTATGTCGATCTTGACGTTACGGACCGCGCCCTGCCTGTTGTGGAAATTTTTTCCAACGTCGGCATGGAAGAAATGGGCATTAATTTCAGAGATATGATCGGGAATCTACTGCCCAAAAATACCAAACGCAGGAAAGTCAAGGTACCCGAAGCCATGGAGATCCTTTCCGCAGAGGAAGCTCAAAACCTGGTGGACATGGACAAAGTTGTGAAAGAGGCCATAAATAAAGTCGAACAGTCGGGAATCATCTTTCTGGATGAAATCGACAAAATTGTCGGATCAAACGGATCGCAAAGCGGCCCCGATGTATCCAGAGAGGGCGTTCAGAGAGATCTTCTTCCGATTGTCGAAGGGAGTGTGGTTACGACAAAGTACGGCCCGGTCAAGACGGACAATATCCTTTTTATCGCTTCAGGTGCTTTTCACGCCGTCAAGCCCTCGGATATGATTCCTGAGCTGCAGGGCCGTTTTCCCATCCGGGTGGAACTGGATGCCCTCGGCCGGAAGGAGTTTGTTAGAATATTAACCGAACCGAAAAATG
>JBAUWG010000218.1:0-1864 GCA_049583675.1 Desulfobacterales bacterium
GCCCTATGCTCCATGCCCTATGCTCTATGCCCCATGCTCTATGCGCTCTGCCATTAACTATTTAACGATTCGACGATTTAACTATTTAACGAAAAGGAAGAAAAGACGATGATCATTATGATCGACAATTATGATTCATTTACTTATAATCTGGTGCAGTACATGGGCCAGATCGGGGCTTCGGTCAAGGTCGTGCGGAACGACGCCGTCTCTCTGACGGATCTTGATTCATGGAATCCCAGGGGAATCGTCATATCACCCGGACCCGGACGCCCGGAAACAGCCGGTATTTCTTTGTCCGTGGTGAAGCATTATTCCGGCAAGATTCCCATCCTCGGCGTCTGTCTCGGCCACCAGGCCATTGGCGCCGCCTTTGGCGGGAAAGTGGTTGCCGCCAAAAATCTCATGCATGGAAAAACATCCATGATCCACTCCGACGGGAAAATGATATACCGGGGACTTCATAATCCCTTCGAGGCCATGCGGTATCACTCCCTGGCGGTTTCCAGGGAATATCTTCCCGAATGCCTTGAAATCAGCTCCGAATCGGATGACGGAGAAATCATGGGGCTCCGTCACAAGGATCATCCCTTTACGGAAGGCATCCAGTTTCATCCGGAATCGATCATGACCCGGGTGGGAAAGCGCCTGTTGAGGAATTTTTTGAACCAATCAACCAATTCACCACACACGGAAAGGATCGACGATGTTTAAAGCAAATCTCAGCAAGATCATACAGAAAAAAAATCTGAATGAAGAACAGATGTCTCAGATGATCACCGATATTTTTTCCGGGAATATCACCGATGCGCAAATCGGCGCCATGATGGCGGCTTTGGCCACAAAAGGAGAGACTTTCGAGGAGCTGGCCGGTGCGGCCCGCGCCATGCGACGGAAAGCCCTTCGCATCCAGACATCGGCGGCAACGGTTGTCGACACCTGCGGCACCGGCGGCGACGGCGCGCATACCTTTAACATCTCGACCACCACGGCATTTGTGGTGGCGGCATGCGGTGTCACGGTGGCCAAACACGGCAACCGCAGCGTTTCGAGTCAATGCGGGAGTGCGGATCTGCTCGAGGCCCTGGGTGTAAAACTCGACACAGACCCGGAAATCGTGGAAGAGGCGGTTCAGGATATCGGCATCGGCTTTCTTTTTGCGCCCATGTATCACAGCGCCATGAAGTATGCCGCCAAGGCAAGAAAGGAAGTGGGGCTGCGGAGTATTTTCAATATGCTGGGGCCGCTGACCAATCCTGCCGGCGCCAACTGCCAGCTTCTGGGGGTTTATGCGCCGGAGCTGACCGAAATGTTTGCCCATGCCCTGCATTTGCTGGGTGCAAAAAGATCGCTTGTGGTTCATGGTCATGATGGATTGGATGAAATTTCGGTGTGCGCGCCGACCCGTGTTTCAGAACTCAAAGACGGTCTGATTCGGACGTACGACATCTATCCCGAAACATTTTTCGGACAACTGGCGAATTCTCAAGACCTTTTAGGAGGTAACCCCGAAACAAACGCTCACATTACCCGCAGCATTTTAAACGGAGAAAAAGGTCCCAGACGAGATGTCGTGCTGATCAATACCGCCGCGGCATTAATGGCCGCCGATCAGGCCAAAGATTTCAAGGAGGGCATCCAGCGCGCCGAAATGGCCATCGACGAGGGAACCGCCACCCAAAAAATGCAGGCGCTGATCGACTTCACCCGTAAAAACGGATAGGATAGTTATTGGTTATTCGTTATTGGTTATTGGTATGAAAAAAAAGAACTTTAGATGAAATTGAAAAAGAAAGAGAATTAATTTCCAACGCTCTTCAATTGCTAAATGGCTATATCAATTACTTAGCAAGAAGGAAAGAAC
>JBAUWG010000219.1:0-3648 GCA_049583675.1 Desulfobacterales bacterium
TCCTGAAACAGTTCGAACCCTTCTTTTTTATATACAATTAATGGATTCTGTTGGGCATATCCCCTGAGGCCGATTCCTTCTTTCAGGTGGTCCATGCTCAAAAGATGGTCTTTCCACAAATTGTCAACGGTTTGCAGCATCACAATGCGTTCAAGGTGCCTGAAATCTTCCGAACCCACGACAGACTCTTTCTCGTTGTAAATTTTGAATGCGTTTTCTGAAATCAACTCCGCCAAATTTTCTCGATTCAGACCGTCCATGGCATTATCTTCAATCTTTTCGAACCGAAAATTAAATTGTTTAAAAACGGCCTTTTTCAGCCCTTTCCAATCCCACTCGTCAGGAAAGGTTTTCTCGTCGACCAGATTGTACACCATTTCTTCAGCCTTATCCTGAATCATCTCTTCAATGGCGGGTTTTAGACTGCTGCCGTTCAAGGCTTCTCGACGTTGTCTGTAAACGACTTCCCTTTGCTGGTTCATGACATCATCATATTCCAACAATTGCTTTCGAATATCAAAATTGTGTCCTTCAACCTTTGCCTGGGCGTTCTCGATGGCTTTGCTGATCAATCTGTTCTCTATGGGTTCACCTTCTTCCATTCCCAGCCGGTCCATGATCCCGGTAATCCGCTCACCGCCGAATATTCGCAGCAAATCATCTTCCAGGGCCAGGTAAAACCGCGAAGAACCCGGATCTCCCTGTCTGCCGGAACGTCCCCTGAGTTGATTATCGATACGCCGGCTTTCATGTCTTTCCGTTCCGAGAATGTGGAGCCCGCCCAACTCGACAACACCTTCCCCGAGAACGATATCGGTCCCTCGGCCGGCCATGTTTGTTGAGATGGTGACTGCCCCTTTCTGGCCTGCCAAGGCGATTATCTCGGCTTCCTTCTCATGATTTTTTGCGTTCAGTACGGAATGTTTAATCCCTCTTTTTTTTAATTTTATTGCAAAACTTTCCGAAACGTCGATGGATATTGTTCCCACCAGAACCGGTTGGCCTCTTTTGTTGAGTTCAATGATTTCATTGAGTGCCGCATCAAACTTCTCCTTTCGGGTTTTATAAATCACATCCGGGTTGTCTGTTCGAATCATGGGCATGTTTGTCGGAATCACCATCACGTCAAGATCATATATTTTTTTGAATTCGGCGGCTTCCGTATCCGCCGTCCCGGTCATGCCGGCAAGCTTGTCATACATTCTAAAATAGTTTTGAAATGTCACCGTCGCCAGCGTCTGGTTCTCGTTTTCGATCTTGACGTTTTCCTTGGCTTCAAGGGCTTGGTGCAATCCCTCGCTATATCGGCGTCCAGGCATCAGACGGCCGGTAAATTCATCGACGATAATCACCTCGCCATTTTTTACAATGTAATCAACATCTCTTTTAAAGAGCGTATGCGCTTTAAGCGCCTGGTTAACATGGTGGAGAAGCTCGATATATTTCGCGTCATAGAGATTATCCACCTTTAACAATTTCTCGGCCTTTGCAACCCCTTCCTCGGTCAGCACTGCGGAACGGGCCTTCTCATCGACGGTATAGTCCTGCTCGGAAACAAGACGCGGAATGATGCCGTTGACCAGGTGATACAGATCCGTCGATTTTTCAGCAGGTCCGGAAATGATCAACGGGGTCCTTGCTTCGTCAATTAAAATACTGTCCACCTCGTCAACAATTGCAAAATTGAGTTCTCTTTGAACGATGGTCTCGATGTCGAACTTCATATTGTCTCTCAAATAATCAAAGCCGAATTCATTATTTGTGCCGTAAGTAATATCCGAACCATACGCGGCTTTGCGCTCTTCATCATCCAGGCCATGAAGAATACACCCCACTGAGAGTCCCAAAAATTTATAAATATGCCCCATCCACTCGGTATCACGTCTGGCCAGGTAATCGTTCACCGTAATAATATGAACCCCCCTGCCCGAAAGCGCATTCAAATACGCCGGGAGGGTTGCCGCCAGGGTTTTGCCTTCACCGGTTTTCATTTCGGCAATCTTTCCCTGGTGGAGAACAATCCCGCCGATCAGCTGAACATCGAAATGCCGCATTTTCAGGGTACGGACCGACGCTTCTCTGACGGTTGCAAAAGCCTCCGGAAGAATATCATCAAGCGATTCACCGTTGTTCAGACGGTCTTTGAATATCTTTGTCTGCGCCTTTAGCGTTTCATCGCTCATAGACTGCATTTGAGGTTCAAAATCATTGATCTTTTCAACGAAAGGTCTAATTTTTTTTAATTCACGTTCGTTTTTGCTACCAAAAACTTTGGTCAAAAAATTCTCAGCCATTAAAAATATATTCCTCTTCCATTAAAGATTATAAAAATACTCGTCATTTACCATGCAAGATTCAAGTGACACATCGTTCATTTTATATTGCACGTGATATTTTTTTTAGAGCTAACATATCACCAAATAACAGATTTTGCAAAAAGTGTTCGGATCAGATAGGGCAGGATATCAATTATCGAAAAAAACGAAAAGATTAGAAAGGAAGGAAGGCGTTATAAAATGGTTTAGTTTAAAATGTATTTTTTGGGGTTCACAGGAAGACCGTTTAAAAAAACCTCATAATGAAGATGGGGCCCGGTGCTTCGTCCCGTGTTTCCCATTAAGGCGATGACATCTCCTCTTTTAACGGCATCCCCTCTCTTTTTTAACATTTTTTCAAGATGCCCATAGCGCGTCATCATTCCATGCCCATGATCAATTTTGATCATATTACCGTAGAGACCATTTTTACCTGCAAATGTTACGACCCCATCCGCAGTGGCAATAATGGTTGTTCCTTCTCGGCTTGAAATGTCAAACCCCTTGTGGAATTCGCGCAATCCGGTAAACGGAGAAATCCGGTATCCGAATCCAGAGGATAACCACCCATTTGTCGGCCATATGGACGGGGTAGATGAGAGCAAGTTGCGTTTATGTTTAAGATCATTGATCAGGGATTCAAAAACTTTTTCCTGACTGACGGAAGCCAGATTCAATTCCCGGGCTTGCTCATGCATTTCACGAATCAGGCTGTTGTGTTTTTCCGTCAGGGGGAGTTTTGGATCAAGATCTTCGGGGATGGAGCCTCCGACACCGAAAAGGTTGTCTTTTTCGGCGGGATTGTCAATGTTGGCCATAATCCGTATCTTTTTTTCAAATTTGTTTAATTGAACCAGGTTTGACTTTAAGGAATTTATTTCATTAGCAAATTTTTGAATTTGCTTTCGTTGGGTGAGGATCTCATTGGATTGATTGGCAATTGTTTTTTCGATTTCTTTTTTGTTAAACGTCATCTTGAGCTTAAAATAATCGAAAAAGATGCCTGCGGTAATCAACAAAAAGGCTGCGGCACATGCAACGATAATCCCTAAATGCCGCCTGGTGACCGACAACTGTTTAACTGTCTTGCCGCTATAACTGAGAAGATAAAAAGATATTTGATCATTCATAACAATTCTGACGGTTACACAGTGTGTAATTCAACAAGAACAATATCTATTTATTTAATTTAATTATAGAATATTACATTCTATTGTGCCATCAGACCAAACACTCCTTAAAAAAATACTCTCATAAAAAAAATCGTTACGATGATCTTTTAGGAGAGACTCATTCTTTTATTAAAAAGTTTCGTTCATTTTAGCATGAAAAC
>JBAUWG010000220.1:0-1814 GCA_049583675.1 Desulfobacterales bacterium
ACACAGGGAGATCTGTCGATGCTTGTTACAACGGTCTGGATGGTATCGAGTATATACAAAACAATCACTATGACCTAATTATTGTTGATCTGGTGATGCCGAAAGTCGGTGGGTTGGATGTGTTGAAATATGCGAAAAAAGAAAACCCGGATGTCCTCGTTGTTATCATTACCGGTCATGCATCCTTGGAAACCGCTATAATCGCTGTGAAAGAAGGTGCCTATGACTATATCAGAAAGCCATGCAAACTCGAAGAGATAAGAATTGTGGTGGATAACGCCATCGAGAAGATAAGACTATGCAGAGAAAATAAAAAATTATTGAAACAAATTCAGGATACTTACAGCGAATTGATGCTTTTAAAGCAGGAGAAAAAACCGGACAAAAAAATATCCAGCATCAACTTTTTCTCTTCACATATGCCGAGTCTCCATTATCTTTACAACAACAGTTCATCTCCAAACAGCGCCGTGGAAAAACTTCAGGCACTATCCATGCTCAAAGAAAATGGAAGTCTGACTGAAAATGAGTTCAAAAATTTCAAAAAAAATCTTCTTAAAATGATGGATCCAGAAGAGTAAACGAATAGAATTATATATGAATGAAAATTTAAGAATACTTGTTGTTGATGATGAAGAATGTATCCTGGATATTTTTAAAAGCTATTTCGAGTCTGCTCCCAACTATACGCTCTTAACAGCCGACAACGGTCTAAAAGCCCTTGAAATAATCAAGTCGGATCAAATCAACTGTTGTTTTACTGATCTTGCCATGCCCAGGTTGGACGGCTTGGAACTCGCCAGAAGAATTTATCAATATGATAATACGATCCCGGTGGTGGTTATGACGGGCTATCCTTCTATGGATATTGCCATAGAAACCCTAAAAAACGGTGTCGTCGATTTCATCACAAAGCCCTTCGACATGGAGCAGATCCTTCCGACGATTTCAAAAGTATTATCCGCCAGAACCACTTTTGTTGAAAATATATTATTAAAAGAAGAGGTTGAAAAGAGTAAAAATCTTATCAAGGTTAATAACGAGCTCACCATGAAAATAAAAGAGATCGAAACGATTAATCTTATTTTTCAGAATCTGGATCAGGCAAAAAGCAGCCGGGATATTTTCAAGAAGTTGGTGAACCTGTCAGGAAAAGTTACGCCATGTGATGAAGCTCATTTCTGTTTTTTTACACAAGATATGAAAGATTATGAAATTATCACATCTTTTTATAAAGATGGATGTATTAAGGCTCATGATGCCGAGATCATCGAGAAAGAGATGATTGAAAAGATTGCCGCAGACGGAATACCTTACCTTATAAAGAGAAAAAATGGTGAAGGAAATATTATCGCTATTCCCTTGAAGATTCGGTCCAAAGTTTTTGGCATACTCGCATCAATCATTAACGGTCCGGACAAATGTTTCAGTGAGAAAGACATCTATTTTTTAAATTTTTTGTTGGAAAAGGCATCTTTTTCCATCGAAAATCTGGCGCTGTATGAAAATATTTACGAAAATCTTTTCTCAACCCTTTATGCTTTTGTTGAAACGATCGAGGCAAGAGATCCATATACAAAGCAGCATTCGGCAAGTGTATCCGGATATGCCATGTCCATCGCAAAAGAACATGGCTGTTCACAAGAGGAAATCGCCAAGCTGGACATCTCCGGCAATCTGCATGATATCGGGAAAATCGGTATACCGGATAGCATATTATTGAAGCCGGGGAAGCTCACCGATGATGAATATGAGGTCATTAAAAAACATCCGGTAATTGGAAGCAATATTATCGGGCATTTGGGGATGTGGAC
>JBAUWG010000221.1:0-22762 GCA_049583675.1 Desulfobacterales bacterium
AGTATGCGGAAAACAGAGTGATGATTATGGGATTTCCGGCGATGATGACGGCCGCCCGTCCGGCATGGATGATTTTAAGGCCTTTAAAAAAGAACACATTATATAAAAATACGCCGGTCATTCCCAAAAGAAAAACCGGGATGATCTGTCTTTTCCGCAAAGCCGGAAGCCGGCCTTCGATTTTGCAGGTGAACAGGACGAGAAAAATCGAAGCGATGAAGAATCTGAAAAATGCCGCCGAAAACGGGCCCACATCTCTTGCCACCACCCTGCCGGCGATAAACGTCCCGCCCCAGAGGACGGCAGTGAGTGTTAACTTAACGTAAACGAGCATTATTTTGAAAATCCTTTGTATAACCGAGCTAAAGTTTAAAATAATCGAAAACGATCTAAAGTTGCTGATTTCGTAAAAAGTCGCTTTTTTGACGATTTACGAGACCGTCGAAGTTTAAGATCAGTTATTGGACCGGTGGATCGATAGCGCCAAGCGTCAACAACACATCGATCTGCTGTCCCACGGGGTTCATGGATATGGGCTGAATCTGCTCGACCCGGTATTTCATCTTTTTAAACGCATTTCGGAGAATCCGCTCAGGTCCGGCCGCCAGCCGTACCACTGCTTGAAAAATAAAGAAACCCAGAAACAATGTGATGGCAACGGCTAAAAACGCGTGTAAAAAGAAATTCGAAGACAGATATTGACCCGTAAAATAATCCCGTGTGGTGATCCATCCCACATGTGCCAGGATGCCGATCACCGGCAGATTGAATAAGACCTGCAAAATTAAACTGCTGAGGTTTTTGGAGGCGGTTTCCATGGTATGATCCAGAGAATCGGTCCAAATAGCATTCAGATCTTCGTTTAAGGTCGTGTTATCCGGAAGCGCCTGTTCGATCTTTCGTACGCGCGGGTCGAACCTGGACCCGACAAGGGCTTCGGCAATGTCCGGCCATTGCCGTAAGACAACAAGCCGGTACGCCCGCATGGCAATATCGACATGATCCGGCCCAAGGGCTTCGGCCACAGACGCTTTGGAATCTTTAAAGTGAACCAGTGAAGACACCATGTCGGAAAGCCGGCGGATGGGATTGCCGAACCTGAAAATGGTTGAGATGCCGGTGCCCAGAATCAATATCCGCGCCCATATCGCGATCAGCCACCCCACAGGTCCCAGCCACCGGTGGGCAAGTTTTTGATAGATGACAACGTTAATGTCCGGGATTCGGTTGGATTCACTTGGATTAAAAGCTGAAATCGCCGCCTTCAGCGCGTTGTTTTCAGCCGATCTGATCTGCTGTTTGGTTTTTTCCAGGGATTTCGAATCCCTTTGGATTTGCCGGATGACTTCTTCAAAGATATAATTCCGAAGGGTTCGGGCATTTTCTATCCGTTGGTCGATACTGTATCCCGGACGGTTGAAATCGCCGAATATCATCTGTTTCAAGTTCATAAACTCGTCAAAGTCGTGCTTGGGCGCGGCTGTCGGATCCCATTGCGGGTTTTTCAGATGCTGCCGCGCACTGATACAGAATATTTTTTGGATGGGCGTCTCCCATGCGGTTTTCATAAATTCCCTAAATTCGGGAACGATCGTTTCAATAAGTTCTTTTTTATCCTGGCGGTCGCACTTGTTGATCGTCACCACTATCGCGTCTCCGTTAAACAGGCGGACATAATGCGCTAGAAAATCCACGTGATCCTTTCTTTTTGGGTTTTCCGCATCGAAGATGCAGATAAGAATATCTGAAACGGCAATGGCTTTTTGGACCAGGTGAATGTGCTTTTCCTGCTCCGTGCTGTCCGTGTCCGGAGTATCGATCAACAGGACATGCTCGAGGGAAGCAGCGGCCGGACTCGATTGCATGTCCACATGTGACACACCGAGCTGATCCTTCAAATGCTCGGCATCTCTTATTTCGCGGCCAAGTACGACAATGTTTTGGGTGGTGGGCCGCCGATTGCCTGTCTCGGACAGGTTGTCCACTTCGGCCAAGGCATTGAGCAGCGTCGATTTTCCCGAGCCGCACGGGCCGATAATGGTTACAATGAGCTTGCGCTCAAAGCGCGCTTCAAGCTGATCGATCATGCGAAGCACTTCATCGCACTGTTTTCTCAATCCGGCGCCGGGCCGCCACATGGGCGCCTGATCAACGGCATCGGCCAGCATCCGGACATCATTTTTAAACCCTTCGATATTTCCGAGGGCCTTGATGATACGGGTTTTGATATTTGAAATCATCATGACGTCAACACCTTCTTGCATTTGGCAATGTCGTCGTGGATCCGTTGGATCAGGGCATCGGACGATGTAAGCGTATCTTGTATAACTTGAAGGATATTGCCGGTGATCTCTTTTTCGAAAAGATCCTTAACCGCGATGAGTTTGCTATTGAGCCAGGTCTGGATAATGGGCCCCAACATTTCTTTGAGCTGAGTCTGGTCCGCCTTTTTGAGTCCCGAGGTGGCGGGAATCGCAATAAGGGCATAAAGATCATGCAGTCCGAAAAGTCCGGAGAGCTTGACCTTGATTCCAACGGCCCCGACAGGATCTCCCGTAGAAAGGATATACGTGATGGCTGCGGTGGCCGGCACCACGTTTAGAAGTGCGGCGAACATCTGCCGAATTTTGGTCCACATCCCCATTTTTCGCCGAAAACCGTTCGCCAGATCGGTAAGATCCTTTTCGATATCACGGGATAGTTCAGAAATGATACTTTGCCGTGAAAGAATCGATTCCTGAATGGATTGCCAATCCAAAGTGCGCATGGTTTCCTGTTGCGGAAGAACCACCGGATGGGCCGAGACAACAAATTTGATGGCCCCTTTTCCCTGTTCGATTTCCCTTCGGGGGAGATCCTCGTCTTTTAACCCTTTTTCCGATCTGATTCGGTCAACGGCGTCCGACATGCGCCGGGTCACCGGATCTTTTAAAGCCGCCAGAACCGATATTTGGGCATTTAACGTTTGATAGCGCATCCGGTTTACAGCGCTTAGCAAATCCTCCTTGACCGCCTCGCCGAAGTTCTCCTGCTCGCATGCCTTCTCACGGCCGGCAAATGCGTCCTTAATGGTTTTTGCGGTACGGGCCGCTATTTTGAAGGGTAGCTCAACCATGTGGCCGGTTTTTCGCATAGCTCTGATAAAAGCAGGATCCGTGGACAACCATATTTCGACAAAACGCTTCATCACCCGGTCCACGGGAAAATGCGAAAGGGCCTGGCGAACACAATGACTCTGGGCGGTCTGAAGGGCATCGAGATAAAGACCCAGCGCCGTGTTGGAAATTTTTGTCTGTTCAAGAAATTCTTCGGCCCGTGCCAATACGTCATTTAAGATCGATGACAGCAGCTCAAGCCGAATCCCGGTGGAATCGATATTCATCAGCGCATCGACAAATGACGGATCATTTTTTCGAACCGGCCGCAGGGTCATCAACTTTTCACCCGAGGCCACGGCATTATCCTCATCGGCGCGGTAAACACCCAGGACATATTGATCCGCCAAACCCCCGTAGAGATTTCCGGCAACGGTCATGGCGTGTTCCTGCACCTCCCGCGTCTTGAAACTCGGATAGACGCGATAGATCAAAAAGCATTTTCGCATCCCGATGCCGGTGAGCATTTCAGAGATAAAATCCGTATTTTCGCGGTTGTTATAGTTGGAATTGGTGAAAATATAAATGAGAATGTCCGATGATTCCAGGGCCTGCCGGGCCACATCGCGGTTGACATAGACGCCTTTTGCGCCGGTATCGAAATCAGGGGTATCCAATAAAACCAGATTTTTCGGAATCGCATCGGATAGAACATAAACCGGATGCCCCGGCGTCAACAGCTCGTCTTTGTGTTTAAGCGGAAGGGGCAGCGTGCCGAAGGGTTCAAACAGCGCGGACAGAAAGTTCTCTTTTTCTAAAAGCTTACCGTGGGCCGAGGCAAGCACACGGCGGTTCAACCCCGCGCTGCCGCCCACAGGGGAGAGCTGTTCGCCTGCAATGGTGTTGAAAAGGGTTGATTTGCCCGATGAACCGCCGCCGCAGATGGTGATCGTGAGCGGAAAATCCGGAGACAGTCTCGCCAGTAATTTTTTATCGATGATCTGAGCCCATGCATCCGCCGTTTTTTGGCGGTCAATCCCCAGCATATCCATGACCCGGGGGATATCGATTCTTACTTTTCTAAGGGTGTCATTCAGATGTTGATCGTTTATGTTTTTCATCATGGCATGAATACGAATAGCACATTTAATGAAACAAAGGAATATTTTACCCTAAGGGTTTTCAGGGGATACCAAACTCAACTTTAATCGATCCAATTAGAAGCGATTTGCTTTTCAGGATACAGCAACAAGATCCCAAATCACAATATTCAAATAACGAAAAAAATCAAAATTACACATTCCAATGACCAAAACATTTCAATCTGTTATTGGAATTTTTACTATTTTCATGGGCCAATAACTTTAATTATTCCATGCCGTATTCTCCTTCATCTATCTCGGCGCTCTTCCATCCACGGAGCCCCCAGATCAAAGATGCCAACGCCAGGCCGCTCATGACGCCGGAAACCTTCCCGGTCATCGATATCCCGCCGGCTATCCAGACCGAGCCCCCGATCAGGGCGCCGGCGACCCGGCCCATGCCGGCCGCTGCCAAAAATCCCGACATCATGGTCGCGCGCAGGCCGGGGAGCAATTCCGTGCAAAGGGACAAAGCCGAAACAATCGTAAATTCAAAGGTTAAAAAAATAAAAAACAGACCGCCCAGAGATAAAAACAGGGTTTGACCCAGAAAGGGCAGGGCAATATAGCAGATGATGCACAACGCCATCCCCGAAGCCACGGCTCGTTTCAACCCCAGACGGTCGGAAATCGAAGCGGTCAGGCTTTCCCCTGAAAGTTCCGCAAAACCGATGACACTGGTGCCGAATCCCAGTGCAACGATGCTCATATCAAAGGATTTTTCCAGCCATGCCCCGTAAATCACAAAGAGGTTATCGTTGGCTGCACAGGCAAAAAATCCAAAACCCAGCGCTCCCAAAGCCGCCCGCTCCCGGCCCAGTTTTCGCCAGGCGCTCAAAAAACTTGATGTCCTTTGATACGGCTCGGTTTTTGTTTCATCCCTGGGTATTAAAATTTTCAGCGCCACGATACCGATCAGCGCGATGCCGGCCATGGCAAAAAACGGCGCCCGCCAACCCTTTGCCGCGATCAACAATCCCGTCAAAGGAATGCCCACCAGCGTGCTTCCCGCCCAACTGAACTCGATGAGGCCGATAAACAATCCCCGCCGGTGAAAAGGAACCCGTTGACCGATATACGCCTGTATGGCCGGGTCGAAAATACTTTTTCCAAGGCCTGCCAAAAAGAGCGCCCCTAAAACAACGCCGTAAACCGGAAAAAACCCGCCGGCAAACATTCCGACAACCACAATTCCCAGCCCAGCCAGCATCATCAACCGGTATCCCAACCGGTCCGCCAAGGGGCCGAAAAACATGCCCGGCACCGCCGTAAACTGGTTGACGGCGATGATAGACGTCACCGCGGTCAGGGGTACGCCCATGCCGCGGCTCAACGTGGGAGCAAACGGGTAGGCAAACCGACGGGTCGTATTCAACACCAGACGGCACAGCGTCACTGCGCTGATCTTTAAGACCCATCCCGAGCCTTTAGGGTTCTGCGTCACAAGGGGTGATGGATGAGGCATGAACGGACTCCGTGAATTATTTTTTTATTCGCCTTTGCCGGAATGCCTTGCAGTTTGCTGCAGGCAGCTTCATTTATGCCGCTATCAAATCAAAAGAAAAATAATGAGTTAACCCGGTCTGCCTCCGGAATGCAACCAAAATCTACCGAAACTCAGGCACGATGCCGGTCAGGCCGTAAAAACAGCTTTACTTTTTAAAAAGAAAGGCATAAAGGGGTGCTGTTATTTTGGGTTTAATCGTTGTCGGCCATCGGAGGCAATCTGTGGATATTCGTGTGGAATGCTATGCCGGATACAAGGGTGAAGAGACACCCCGCCGGGTCTGGTTGGGCAAGAGAAAAATCGAGGTCAAGGAAATTCAAGATTGCTGGCTGGCGCCGACCCACCGATATTTTAAAATTCATGGGGACGACAACGCCATTTATATTCTTCGTCACAATTCGGAAACATGGGAATGGGATCTCACGTTCTATCGGCAGGCGAACCCATCTTCCGATACGCCGTAAACGTCCCGATTATGCCGCTATCTTCCCGACAACATCATCGAAAATGGACAAGCAGGTATCGATTTCCGTGCGGCTGACCGTCAGTGGCGGACAAAAGCGAATACTGTTCTCCCCACATCCCAAAAGCAACAACCCTTTCTGAAAAGCATTTTTAATGATGTTGCTTCGAAGCTTTCTGGCAGGTGCCTTGGTCTCTCGATCTTCAACAAACTCCACGGCAGCCATCAAACCTTTGCCCCGAACATCCCCCATGCATGCATAGGATTGTTGAAGTGCTCCGAGTCCGTCAAGAAGATACTTTCCCTGAACCGCGGCGTTTTTCATAAGCTCTTTTTCGAGAAGTTCAATGGTCGCAAGCGCGGCCATACATGAAACCGGATTCCCTCCGAATGTCGAAGCATGGGAACCGGCTTCCCAGTCCATAATTTCAGCCCGTGCCGTGAGTGCCCCCAGGGGCATGCCGGAGGCGATGCCTTTAGCAAGGGCGATGATGTCCGGATCGACGCCGAAATGCTCTATGGCAAACATTTTCCCGGTCCGGCCCATTCCGGACTGGACCTCGTCGACGACATACAAGATGCCGTATTTTTTTGCTATGTTATTCATTTCTTTGTGAAATTCAGGCGGCGGAACAATATACCCCCCTTCACCCTGAATCGGTTCCACGAAAATAGCCGCAACCTCTTCAGGAGGAATGGTGGTTCGAAAAAGGGTGTCTTCGACCCATCGGACACACCCCAGTCCGCATGTTGGATAACAAAGATTGTAAGGGCACCGGTAGCAATACGCATAAGGGATATGTGTGATTCCGGGCACCAGGGGATTATAATGTTTTTTTTGAATGGCCTTGCTTGCCGTCAGCGAAAGCGCCCCCATGGTCCGGCCGTGGAATGCGCCGTAAAACGCCAGGTTCAATTCACGCTTTGTGTGCCATCGCGCCAGCTTAAAAGCCGCCTCTACCGCTTCCGCGCCCGAATTGCCAAAATAGACTTTCTTGCCCCCTTTACCCGGTGTCAGATGAGCGAGTTTTTTGGCCAGTTCGATCTGAGGCCTGTAATAAAAATCGGTCCCCGACATGTGGAGCAAAAGCCCGGCCTGTTTTTTGACGGCTTTAATCACTTCCGGATGACAGTGTCCTGTGGCACAAACGGCAATGCCTGCGGTAAAATCCAAAAATACATTGCCGTCCACATCCTGCACCCAAAGCCCTTTGGCCTTTTCAACCACCAGAGGATAATAGCGGGTATACGAAGGAGAGACGTAAGTTTTATCCTGATCAATGAGTTTGCGGGCATTGGGACCGGGCAAAGATGTTTTGATGACAGGTAATTTTCTCATGATTGCTCCCGAACAAATTCTCTATCGGCGTTTAACTTTTCGGGCATACCGAGAGTACCGGGCAAGGGGCCTCACGGATAACACGATCTGTGGTGGAACCGACAAACATCCGCTCCACAAGACCTTGTCCCCGAACACCCAGAACGATCAGAGAAATTTGATTTTCCTTGGCATAACCGATCAATTCCTCGTTCGGTTTTCCCTCCAGAATATCGACTTTCGGCACGCACCAGTGGGAGGCTTCTTTGGGAATCATCATTAACAGTTTTTCTTTTATCTTGTCATTCAACGCGTGATAAAGCGCCTCTTCCAAGTCAACAGACGCTTTAAGCCACTCCGAATAAACAGCCGGCTCTTTCACATGGACAAGGTGAAGTTCGGACTGAAACTCCTGCGCGAGACTCAGCCCGTATTGAAATGCGAGATCAGCGTCCTCGGAAAAATCACAACCCACTAAAATCTTCTGAAAATGGATCATTTGACCCGACAGGATGGTAAGATCGTGCTTCGGCCCCCGAACAATCATCAACGGACAGTGAAGGGTACGCATAAGCCTCTCGGTCACGGAACCGAGGATCAGTCGCTTGAGCCCGGACCGGCCGTGAGTGGCTGAAATGACCAGGTCCGCCCCTTTTTCCTCGGCCAGCCGGGTGATTTCATCGCCGGCATGACCGATGGTAATCAAAGGTTCCCATTGGACCGGTTGATCGCCAATCAACTGTTTGATTTGTTGGTGAGCGTTATCCATCGCCTGGTTTTGTTGATCCATAAAAAATATGGGGCCGTCGCCGTATGTAACGGCAGCAGGGAAATCGACCACATGACAGACAATAAGCTTGGCTCCGAATTCTCGGGAAAGAGCGGCGCCCCAGGATATGGAATGGTTTGAAAAGTCAGAAATGTCGGTGGTGCAAAAAATAGTTTTTATTTCCACTCTCATAACCGCTTCCTCCTTTGGTTGGGGTTTAAATATTATGGCGATGGTAGCGTTTTGTTAGGTTTCAATCGTTATAAAATACCCTGATGAATTCACCCGGCGCATTCAAACGATTTGGCATCAGAATGGTTCGAGCACAAAATAGTGACCATTGAGATATGATTTTAAAAAATTATCGTAAGATAAAACTGCGCTCATGTCAAAAGAAACCCGCTCCTCTTTTCAGTCTCTTTTCTTTTCTTGACACCCTCTTAGGCCATAATTATCATAATATAAAGAGAGCGGAAAAGGAGGGATCATGAAAGCGAAAATACGTTCCATGGAGCAAATTGTAGAAGAAAAGGTCAAACATTGGCAGATGAAACCGGTACCAGAGAAAGAAGAAGAATCGATATCCGTCATCACCATCTCCAGAGAACCCGGAAGCGGCGGAAACATATTGGCTGAACGACTCTCCGAACAGCTTAAATTCGACTTATTTTACCAGCACTTTATCCACAGTATGGCTGAAAGCGCCCATGTCAGCGTCCGCCTTCTCGAAACGCTGGACGAAAAAGGCGTTTCAGTACTCGAAGAGTGGATAGATTCTCTTGTGGATAAACGCCACGTGTGGCCGGACCAGTATCTTCAACATCTGATGAAAATTCTCGGCACCATCGGCAAACATGGCCGCTCGGTGATTGTAGGAAGAGGCGCCAATTTTCTTTTGCCTCCCACAAAACGGCTCAGCGTCCGCGTCATCGCGCCGTTGGATACCCGGGTAAAAAATGTATCCCGGGAATACGACGTGCCCGTTGAAGAAGCCAAAACCAGAGTTTTAAAAACAGAATCGGATCGGAAAGCATTTATTAAAAAATACTTTAATGACGACATCAGAGATCCTCTCAACTACGACCTTATCATCAATACCGGGGCGATGAGCATTGATGACGCCGCAAATGCCGTCAAAGGGGCTCTGAGCCGGTTGAACAGATGATAATTATCCTGGCGTTTTTGTAATTTTACTCGGGTTATCGAGTTATCAGCCGATCGAGAATCAAGGCGTGAAAACTTTGTTTTCCATGAGCGGTAAAGAGCCAGCCCAAATGGGTCAGGCACATGAAACAAACCGCCACTCGCCAGCTGTACCCTGAAAACCAGCTGAATTCATCCGAAGGGACGCCCACATGCCCGCATCCTTTGACGGCTCTAAAGCACCCGATTTCAAAAACAATGCCATGGGGGTTGGCGAAGGTATGCCGGTGGGCCCCTTGTACGGTGATGCGGTCGTCCGGACTCCCGATGATGTTTCGGCACTGCCGACAACGGATATATTCTTCTTGTTCCAGTATGTCATCTTTGGTTTCGTCTTCAACCAAACCGACAGGCATTCCATTGTCTTTATTTTCAGGCGGAATGCGAAACCGATAAGAAGAAACCGGGTTCGATAAGGTCATTTTTCACCTAAAAGTATCTAAACGGCATAATTTTGCTGTGGCAAACGATTGAAGATTTTCAATTTCAGGTTACAATGGTTTGGAATAGATTTCAATACAGTGTTCCAGACTCATTCCATTTCTTTGCCTTCATTGAGCATTATGAACACGGTCAAGACCAGCACTTCCATAATCCCCTTGAAAATACATCCATTCTATATTAATGTCATTTTGCCTTTATACACGATATGATGGAGGATGTTGACTAAAACGAAAAAGCAGGGTTAATAAAGGATGTAGGTTTTTGTGATGATCGGAAAGGAATGATGCCGGAGATGAACTCGCCGACAATTATTGCTGCACTAGTGATACTCTGGCTGGTCATGGGGTTGGGGTTTTTGGCCAAATACGTCAGCATTCGCAATAAAGGGAAAACCCGGTTGGAAGCCTGGATTTCTTATGAAGGCGTGTTGTTTATCCTGAGTGTCGTCGTGCCGTTACTCATTTTAATTCATAATTCCATATCCGGCTGAAGTTAGGTTTCATTTAACCGACAACCAATAATCTCTAATCGAGTTTTGACTCGATGAGCGTATCTCCGTTCCCCGCATGAGTATCTTCGTCAGCCAATTCCAGAATTTTTACCGTTGCCTCCATGGGCATTTCCTCAACTTCTCGCAGCTTACGCTCCATGGCGCGGGTTCGTACACCGGTCTGATCGATGGTATTTGCGGCGGTATCCAATTGTTTCTTGACCTTGCTCAGCACGTCTCCGAATTTACCGAATTCGGTTTTAACCGCTGCAAGAACCTTCCAGACTTCGCTGGATCGCTTTTCGATGGCCAATGTTCGAAAACCGATGCGCAAACTATTCAGTATTGCCGAGAGCGTGGTGGGTCCGGCGATCACAATCCGGTAATCCTGCTGAATTTTTTCGACCTGTCCCGGCTGCCGAAGCACTTCGGCATAAAGTCCTTCTGTCGGCAAAAACATGATGGCAAAGTCAGTGGTTTTGGGCGGCTCGATATACTTATCACGAATTTCTTTCGCGGAGCCGTGTACAGAACGGATAAGCGCCGCCGTAGCCTTCTGTACGGCATCGACGTCGGCCGCGTCGGCGGCTTCCACGAGCCGCAGATAATCTTCCTGGGGAAATTTTGAGTCGATGGGCATCCAGACATTGGACGCGACAGAATCGTCTTTTCCGGGCAGGCGAACAGCATATTCAACGCTCTCCGTGGACTCAGGTTTAATATTCACATTTTTATCATACTGGTCCGGTGTCAATATTTGCTCCAAAAGTGAACCGAGCTGAACTTCGCCCCAGGTGCCGCGTGCTTTGACGTTCGTCAGAACTCTCTTCAGGTCGCCCACCCCCGCGGCAAGATTTTGCATTTCTCCCAAGCCGTGCTGGACGGCTTCAAGGCGTTCGCTGACAAGTTTAAATGATTCGCCAAGTCGTTTTTCAAGGGTGCTTTGAAGTTTTTCGTCAACGGTTTGTCTCATTTGGTCGAGCTTTTTTTCATTGCTCTCTTGCAAATAATTCAGTTGTGCATCGATGGTTCCTCGAAGCTTTTCGATGCCGGCCTTGTTGGATTCCGTCAGTTCCTGAATGCGTTTGGCAATGGATTCAAGTTGATCGCCTTGGGATTTGCCCATTTCGCCGATGGTTTTGACCATCGTGTCCAAGGAATATTTCTGGCTGGCAAAGACTTCTTGTCTGAGATCTTTTGCGGCATTTGCAGATTCTTCGCGGCCGAAACGAAGTTCTTCGCGAACCGCTTGTTCTGCAGCCCCTGTTCCGCCGGATCTCAACCGGATCAGCGCGAAAATCAACAGCAGCGCACTGACAGCCAGCAAGATGAAACGCGCCCATATGAGTATATCCGTTTCGATGGGCTATCCTCCATTTAGTTTACTATAAATTAAGGTTATAAAACAGTACAGTACCTTTCTATTCAAAAAGGAAATAAGGATCTTTATCTTTCTTATCTTTGAGCATGTCACGTATTTTTCTTAATGTGTCCGAATCTGCTTCATGAATTAATTTCGCGAGTTTATGTCGTTCATCTGACATGTCGTCGCTAATATCTTCTTTGCCTTCCCACGCCACCCCCAAAATCTTGCACGTTGTTTTGATTAGATTGGTGGTTGATATCGGTTTGTCCAATATTATTTTTGGGCGCACGTTGGATGTCAAAGCCATGAATTCCTTAATTTGTTCGCTACCCATGTCATCACGGGCGTGAGCGGTGATGATGATGATGGGCAATTTGGCCCATTTTTTTTGTTTTCTCAACGCTCGAATAACCTTTATCCCCGGCATTCTCGGCATGACCATATCGAGGGTCATCAAATCAGGAGAAAAGGCTTCAACCTTTTCAAGGGCATCTATACCGTCAACTGCTGTTTCAACAATAAAACCGGCATCTTCTAAACAGGCAGCTAAAAAATTGCGGACATCCGGTTCATCATCAACGACCAGAATTTTCTTTTCAGATGCTTGTGCCATTTTTCGCCTCCTTATATTTTATTTTTTTATTTTCGGCAAACGCCTTCTTGGAAGTCTGATGCTGAACGTTGTTCCTTTTCCGGGCTTGGATTTCAAATCTATCGTACCACCGTGCTCATGGACAATTTTTTGGGTCATTAACAATCCTATGCCGGAACCCTCTAAACCCTTTGTGGTAAAAAATGTTGTAAAAACCTTACGCTTTACCTCATGGTCCATACCGCATCCGTTATCCGCCACCTCATATATAATCGTGCTATACTCCTCAAAGGTTCGAACCGTTACATAACACGAATTTTCGTCACTCATCCTACAGGCATCTATGGCATTGCCCACAAGGTTTGTCAGGCATTCGAGCATGCTTTCAAAATCGATGGGAGCCGGAGCGATATCACCTATTTTTTCGTATTTAAGCGTTATACCCAGTTTGTCGGCTTTGACGGTATATAAGTCGATAACTTCTTTTGCGATTTCAGTAGGATCACAAAGTTTAGCTTGGATTTCACGGCCTTTTGAAAAGCTTAAAAATGCTTTTACAAATACGGAAACCCGTTCGATGTTCCGCGCCAACATTTCCATGCCTTTTTGAATTCGATCGATATTTCCTTGTGCCAAACCTGTTTTCAGCATATACATACCCCCTTCAAGGGCGGTATTCAGATTCTTAATGCCATGAGCCAATCCGGCGACCGTTTTCCCCACGGCGGATAGGCGTTCCGCTTCCAGCTTTTCTGTTTCAAGCTGTTTGATTTCTCTTAGATCCTGAACTGAAAAGGCCATACCGATTGATTTATCGTCAACGATGAGTTGGTTACCCACCAGGCGTACCGGAAAAGGCTCTCCGTCAATTGTTTTAACCACTGCTTCCGGCAGATAAACAGGTTCGCGCCGGTCGAACACTTTGGCTAAAAAATCTTTTGGCAGAATGGCGGTAAAATTTTCTCTCGAAACCACTTGGTTATCCTTGATTTTAAAAAATTTTCGAGCCGCCGAATTGAAAATAGTCACTTTCCCTTTTTTGTTCACCGCAAGGATGCCGTCCATGGAAGTTGAAATGATGGTATTCAGATACGTATTCGCAAATTTCAGTCCATCCTGCAGCTTCATCGTTTCCGTAACGTCAACCGCCATTTCCATTACGACATCAAAACTGCCGTCTTTGCGTTTCAACGGTATGGTGATCACATGTAAATGGAGAGGCTGCTTTCCTTTGGATTTCCATGCGTGATACCCGGTGTGTATTCGGCCGTCCTCAAACGTTTGTCTTGCCGTACATTCACTGCAATGGTGCTTTAATCCTTTGAGGGCTTTGAAACAAAATTGTCCTTCGGGATTTCCGAGAGAATCCCGGAGCCGTTTATTTGCTTTAACGATGTGGAAGTCTCTATTAATTAAAAGAATGTTGCACGGCACCTGGTCAAAGAGAATCTGATGCTCATCCCGAATCTGTGTTGCTTCGGTAATGTTGGTGAAAATATGTACGATATAGGGGAAATTACCATCTTCGTCCTTGACAGGGGTGGCGTGTTGTAAATAGCTGATATAACGATTGTCTATGTCATATCCCACCTCTTCATTTACGCGGGAAAGTCCGTCTTTAAATGTCAGGGTGCTTTCGCAGTAAGCACACATCTCATCTTTGTTTTTGTAAGCGTTGTAACATTTTCGGTTCTTCCAGGGGCCGAACAGTTCTTCAAAGGCCTTGTTGGCATAGACCAGGTTGTAACGCGGATCGATGACGGCAATGCCCAAAGGTATGCTTTCAATGAGTTGCAGGCTGATCCATCTTTCAAGATCGGTGGGAGGTGTTGTTTTGGTGTATTTCTTTGTCATTACCTGAGTGTGATTTGCCGGAAACTTTAGGCTTGACAAGGGTTGCTTTTAACAATTATATCATACTAAATTTATATATATTAAATTCATTTATATTACAATCGTTAATTTTGTTGATATGAAACTGACCACAAAAACACGTTATGGGGCCAGACTGTTGATGGATTTGGCGCAACATCAGGGTAATGGCGTTGTCACGATGAGCGAGATTTCCATGCGGCAGAATATCTCCGTTAAATATCTCGAGCAAATTATCCGTCCCCTCAAAAAGGCAAAATTGGTGAAAAGTATTCGCGGGCCGAAAGGCGGGCACATGCTTGCGAAAAAACCTGAAAAAATTACACTGGGCGATGTTACACGACTGTTTGAAGGTCAGCCCGATCTTGTCGATTGTATCGGTATCCCCGAAAAGTGTTCAAAGAGTCACGATTGCGTGGTTCGGCTGGGTTGGCAAAAAGCCAGTCAGGCACTTTACAAAGAATTGGATTCCATGACCATCGCAAATTTGTTGGAGAATAAAATCGTGTAACGATTTTATGAAATGCTCACGCCGCCCGTCTGGGTCGTCTAATGTTACAAAAAACATATAATTATCAAATGCATCCTCCCTCTTTAGTTGGTTTGACAGAGAGTCGCTGTATATATCTTTCAGCCGCCCCAGGATCCGCTTAAGATTTTCAATGTTTCCGTTCATTTATTCTATACCGTATGACCTCAGTTTTCTTCTTAAGGTATTTAGCCCAATATCAAGAATTTTCGCTGTCCGGGATTTGTTGCGGCCCGTCAGGTCATAGACCTTGACGATATGTGATTTTTCAATCTCAGAAATCGGCAAAATTCCTCCGGGGGACGACGGGACCGTACATTTCAATAGGGTTTTTTGCCGGTTTAATTGCCTGGGGAGAACATCTGCCGAAACAGGTTTTCCCTGCGAAAGGTTCGCCGCCGATTGCAGGATGGACTTGAGTTCTCTGATATTTCCGGGATAGTCGTATTCCATCAGCAAGCATGCGGCATCTTCGTCAATACGACCGCTTTTCCCCGTGTATTCTTTTAAAAATTTGTCTGCCAAAAGCGGGATATCCTCTCTTCTTTCCCTCAAAGGCGGCAGGTGAAGCCAACCGCCCCGTATGCGGTAGTACAGGTCTTTTCGAAACACCTTTTTGGCCATCAGTTTTTCAAGATCCTCATTGGTGGCCGCGATGAATCGAACATCGGCGGTCTGCCGGCTGCTGGTTCCCAGTTTGAAATATTCCCCGTCCTGCAGCACCCGCAACAGCTTCCCTTGAAGTTCCGGCGCCAGGTTTCCGATCTCATCTAAAAAAAGGGTTCCGCGGTGGGTATATTCCAAATAACCGCGGCGGTTGTCTTCGGCGCCGGTGAACGCGCCTTTGGTGTGCCCGAAAAACTCCGCTTCAAACAGACTGCCGGTCAGCGACGCCATATTGACCGGCGTAAAGGGGAAACGGGATCTTAAGCTGGCTTTATGAATGGCCGAGGCTAAAAGTTCTTTGCCGGTACCACTTTCGCCGGTGATTAAAAGCGGAACATCGCTTCGGGCATGGAGTTCTGCTTCTTTTAAAATTCTGATCACTTTTGGCGAACGTGTGACAATAGGCTTAAACGGCCGTGCATTTTTTAAACGTGGCAAGGTTCGGCTTTTCCCGATATCCAGAATATCCATCAACCGTTTTTTTTCCAAGACCCGATTCATTGAAAATATAAGATCTTCCCGGGACACCGGCTTTACCAGGTAATCATAGGCGCCTGTTTTTAAACACTCCACGGCAATTCGGGCTTCGTTGACGGCGGTGACCATGATGCATTCTGTTCGCGGACTTGTATTTTTTATAATTTCAAGAAGATGCAATCCATCGATTTCCGGCATGGTCATATCGATCAGCGCAATATCGAAATCTTCCCCTTTTTCAAACAGAGCCGCAACCATTGACGAGTTATCCTCCGTTCGAATATTTTGAAATCCTGAATTCAGAAGATGTCCTTTTAAAATCTCAAGGAAATCGAGGTCGTCATCAATGACGATGATCTTATCATCCATATCGGTTCCTCATCAGCAGATACTTGGGGTTCAAAAGCGGCTATTCCAAAAACAACCATCCCAAAATGGCACGGTTGTTTTCGAAAGAATGAACCCGACCCGTTTACATGTATCACATGTGCCAAATTGGCACAATAGCCGCGTGGATCGAAACAAAAGTAATTTGAGACCCGCACGCCGTTTTTTTTATAATTAGCTGATATAAAAACTAATTACAAATTTATCTTTGAATATGATTTTCCGGCATAATTGTTGCTCTTGTTGATGGTCGTGAGGCATCAGACCCGAGATCGAATTTGATTCGCCTCAGAATCTCAGAGGACGCAGAGATTCGTTTTTAACATGACGCTCATCAATCATTTCAGCCTTTCCTTAAGAAGATCCCACAGGATTTCGACAGGGAAAATTCAACGGGTTGTATCAGATGGCGCGCAAAAACCTGCCCAAAATAAAGGAAGATTGAATTCGATGCCAAATACATTAGGGTTAAGTACCCGCGAACAAAAGCCTCTTTGCAGCCACCCTGCTGCCATTTTTTTTCCTTTGGCCCCTATCCTCAAACGACAAAGGAAAATCCACCGGTCTCTGCGTCCTCTGAGGTTCTGCGGTTTTAGAAAAGAAAACGGCGAAGCGGAGGTAACGATATGCAATTAAAGCGCAAATTCGATGCAAGTGAATTTGCCGTCCTTGCTGAAATCGAACCCCCCAAGGGGGTGGACGTTTCCTCAATGGCAACGTGTGCCATGAGAGTCAAAGGCGCAGTGGATGCTTTTGTGGTGCCTGAAATGAGCAATGCTGTCATGCGGATGAGCTCACTGGGCGGTGCAATTATCCTGCAGGCTAAAGGAATGGAAACGGTCATTCAGCTTAATTGCAGAGACCGAAACCGAATCGCTCTCCAGGCGGATCTTCTGGCGGCCTGTGCCTGCGGCATTACCAATGTCATGGCGGTCACCGGAGAAGATCCCAGTTTTGGAGACCACTTTCAGGCCAGACCGGTGTACGATATCACGCTTATGGAATTGCTCGGCGCCATCAGTCAGCTTCAGAAAGGAAAAGATATGGCCGGGATCGAGCTTTCGGGCGTCCCTGAATTTTTGGTCGGCTCCACAGTCAATGCCGGCGCCAAGGGAAAATCCACCGAACTGGTGCTTGAAGAGCTGAATCAAAAATGTGAGGCCGGGGTCCGGTATTTCATTGCCGGGCCGATATTCGATCTTTGCGCCATTGAACCGTTCATGAAACGAGTGGATATCCGGAAGGTCAAAATTATTCCCACGGTGCTGCTGCTCAAGTCCCTGGGAATGGCCCGGTACATGATGCGGAATGTGGAAGATGTCTATATCCCGGAATCATTGCTGGACCGCATTCAAAAATCTTCGGACAAGGTTCGCGAATGTACGTTGGTCGCATCGGAAATGGTCTCTTCATTAAAACAGGCGGGATTTGCCGGCGTCCATATCGCAACCCTCGGGTGGGAACATAAGCTCCCTGAAATACTTGAAAGAATATAAGGATGGAAAAAATGGAGCAGACAAACAGTCAGAAGGAAAACAGTGCCGTCGCGAGACAAGCAACAGATTTTGTGGGTTCGGTCATGGTGCTCGGCAGCGGCATCGCCGGTATGCAATCCGCCCTGGATCTGGCCAACTCCGGTTATTACGTGTACCTGGTGGAAAGATCGTCGGCCATCGGCGGGCTCATGTCTCAGCTCGACAAGACCTTCCCCACCAACGATTGCGCCATGTGAATCATCTCGCCCAAACTGGTCGAGGTCGGCCGGCATTTGAACATCGAACTTTTAACCAATACGGAACTCTTGGATCTTAAAGGAGAACCCGGGCGTTTTACGGCCCGCATTCTCCGGCATCCCCGATATGTTGATCTTGCCAAATGCACCAGTTGCGGTGAATGCGCCAAAGTGTGTCCCGTAAGTGTCATTGACGACTACAATGAAAATCTTTCAACCCGCAAAGCCATCTATAAACAGTATGCCCAGGCCATGCCCGGCGCATTTGCCATATCCAAGCGGGGAACTTCTCCCTGTAAGGCCGCTTGTCCCGCTCATGTGAGCGTACAGGGTTTTATTGCCCTCATGGAAGAAGGTAAATATCACGAAGCCCTGGCGCTGTTTAAAAAAGACCATCCGTTTCCGGGAATCTGCGGTCGGGTCTGCCATCATCCCTGTGAGGGGGTCTGTACGCGAAACGACATCGAAGAACCCCTGGCCATTCAGCATCTTCATCGTTTTCTCGCGGATTGGGACATGGCCCTTGAAACCTGTTATGTGCCTGAAAAAAAGGCCGCCAAAAAAGAAAAAATCGCCGTCATCGGTTCCGGCCCCGCAGGGCTGACCTGCGCCTATTTTCTATCCATTGAAGGGTATCCGGTCACGGTGTTTGAAAAGTATCCGGTGATCGGCGGCATGCTTTCCGTGGGGATTCCATCCTATCGTCTCCCTAGAGACATCATCGATGCGGAAATTCAAGTCATTAAAGACCTTGGCGTAACCTTCAAAACTGGCGTTGACATCGGAAAGGACATCACCGTGGCGACGCTCAGAAAAGAAGGCTTTCAGGCGATTTTTCTGGGTATCGGATCCCATGAATGCAAATTGCTGGGGATCGAGGGTGAAAATCTGGATGGGGTCTATCCGGGCGTCGATTTTTTAAGGGAGGTCAATCTGGGCCGCCGGGTTTCTTTGGGAGACCGCGTTGCCGTCATCGGCGGCGGCAATGTGGCCATGGATTCGGTGCGGACGGCGCTGAGAACGGGATCTTCAAAACCCTTTGTCATTTACCGGCGAAGCGAAGAAGAGATGCCGGCAAGCAAAGAGGAAATCGAGGAATGTCGTGAGGAAGGCGTTGAGATCATGACCCTTACGAATCCCATCCGGATTATATCAAAAGACAATAAGGTAAAGGCGATTGAATGCATCAAAATGGAACTGGGTGAACCGGACCAAAGCGGCCGGCGCCGTCCAGTACCCATACAAGGATCCGAATTTACAATTGAAATCGATGCCCTGATACCGGCCATCGGACAGGAATCCGACTGGGCGTGCCTTACCGACGAGTGCGCCTGCACCCTCAGCGACTGGGGCACCATGCGCGTAGACCCGGTTACGCTTCAGTCCGATGACCCGGATATTTTTGCGGGCGGTGATGCGGTAACCGGTCCGGCAACGGTGGTGGATGCCATTGCCGCCGGAAAGAAAGCCGCTGTTTCCATGGACCGTTTCATCCGCGGCGAAGATCTGAAAAAAAACCGGGATAAGGCATGGAAGGGGATAAAAGATGTTCCAACCCAAGGATATGATCCCATCTTCAAGGAAAAAATGCCGAGTCTTTTGCCTGAAAAACGAATGAAAAATTTTAACGAGGTCCAGTTGGGATTCAGTGAAGATCAGGTAGGTCGCGAGACCCGAAGATGCCTTGCCTGCGGGGTTTGTTCCGAATGTTATCAGTGTGTGGACGCCTGTTTGGCACAGGCCATTGATCACGATCAGAGGCCAGTGGAAAAAGAGGTGGAAATCGGTTCCCTGGTCCTTTGTCCGGGAAGCCGACCCTTCGATCCGTCGGGACTTGACCAGTTCTACCATTACAAAAACAACCCAAACGTCTTGACCAGTCTGGAGTTTGAAAGGCTCCTCAGCGCTTCGGGACCGACCATGGGCCATCTGGTCCGGCCGTCGGATCATAAAGAACCGGAAAAGATCGCCTGGCTCCAATGCATCGGGTCCCGCGATACCAACAAATGCGGCAACGGATACTGCTCCTCGGTTTGCTGCATGTATGCCATCAAGGACGCCATGGTGGCCAAAGAGCATGCCGGCGAAGATCTCGATTGCGCCATTTTCAATATGGATATCCGGACGTTTGGAAAGGATTATGAAAAATACTACCAGCGGGCAAAAGACAAAGCCGGCATCCGGTTTGTCAATGCCCGGGTGCACACCATCGATGAAATCGGAGAAAACCGGGATCTTCGCCTCCGCTATGTAAATGACGGGGGCGAACTCCATGATGAGATTTTCGACATGGTCGTTCTTTCGGTGGGGCTTCAGATTCCCGAATCCACGGCCGATTTGGCCAAACGATTGAAGATTGATCTGAACCAATACAATTTTGCGGTAACGCAGCCGTTTACACCGGTGGAGACGTCCCGTCCCGGGGTTTATGCCTGCGGCGTTTTTCAGGAACCCAAAGACATTCCGAGTTCCGTCACCGAAGCCAGTGCGGCGGCATGTCTTGCCGGCGGATTTTTGAGTACAGCCCGCAACACCCGGACCGTCAGCGTAAAAATCCCCGAAGAAATCGACGTCGCCGGCCAACCCCCGCGCATCGGGGTTTTTGTCTGCAACTGCGGCGTCAACATTGCCGGTGTTGTGGATGTCAACGGCGTGCAGGAATACGCCAAAACCCTTCCCCATGTGGCCTACGCCGGACAAAATCTGTTTACCTGTTCCCAGGATTCACAGGAACTGATGAAAACCATTATCAAAGAACATCGCCTCAACCGGATCGTCGTGGCCGCATGTACGCCGAAAACCCATGAAGCCATATTCATGGACACGCTCGAAGCATGCGGTTTGAACAAATATCTTTTTGAGATGGCCAATATACGAAACCAGGGATCGTGGGTTCATTCCGACGCACCGGAGAAAGCCTCTGAAAAAGTCAGGCATCTGGTTCGAATGGCGGTGGCCCGAGCCGCAACGCTTCATCCCTTGCGCGAAAAAAAGATACCGGTGATCCAAAGGGCGCTGGTGATCGGCGGCGGCGTGGCCGGAATGAATGCCGCGCTGGGTCTGGCCGACCAGGGCTATCCCGTGGTGTTGGTGGAAAAAGAAAAAGAACTGGGAGGCATGGCCAAACGCCTTACGACAACCATCGAAGGCCGGGATATCGGAACGTATCTGGAAAGACTCATTGAAAAGGTTACGGTTCATCCGGAGATCCAGGTGCTGACCCGGTCTCTGATCGTGGGATTTTCCGGGTTCAAAGGGAATTTTACCACGGAAGTGCTGGTGGGCCCGGGGATGTATGAACGAAAAATCGGGCACGGCGTCGTTGTCCTGGCCACCGGTGCAACAGAATACCGGCCGGAGGAATTCCTTTACGAAGAAAACGAAAACGTTGTGACCCAGATCGAGCTGGCCCGGCGATTGGAAGAAAAAGGGGCCGATGACCTGCAGCGGGTGGTCATGATCCAGTGCATCGGATCCAGAAACGAAAAAAATCCCAACTGCTCGAGGATTTGCTGCCAGAGCGCCGTCAAGAACGCCCTTCACATTAAAAAACTTCAGCCGCACGCCGACATCTTCATCCTGTACCGGGATATCCGGATGTACGGTCTTTTGGAAGAATATTACACCGAAGCCAGGAAGCAGGGGGTTATTTTTTCACGGTACCATCCCGAAGATCTGCCGACCGTCGAATCATCGCAAAATGGGCTGGCGGTCACCTTCAAGGATCCGATTCTGGGCCGCACCCTTCGCGTCCAAACGGATCTGCTGGCCCTGAGCGCGGGAATGGTGGCGGAAGATACCGAGGAACTTGCTTCCATCGTAAAACTGGCCAGAACCGCCGAAGGCCATTTCATGGAAGCCCATGTCAAACTGAGACCGGTGGACATGGCGACGGAAGGCATTTTTGTCTGCGGCACCGCCCACAGTCCCAAGCTGCTTCATGAATCGATCTCTCAGGCATTCGCCGCGGCATCCAGGGCGACGACATTTTTGTCCCGGCCGCAATTGACGCTATCGGCGGTCACGGCGCAGGTCAATGCCGATATTTGCGCGTCATGTTTGATCTGCGTCCGGTCCTGTCCCTACCAGGTGCCGAGGATCAACCGGGAAGGCGTCAGCGAAATCGATATCGCCTTATGCCACGGCTGCGGCGTTTGTGCGGCGGAATGCCCGGCCAAAGCCATTGAACTCAACTGGTATGAGGACGCTCAGATCATGAGCAAAGTGGACGCATTGCTCGACGGTGTTATGTAATGTTGCTGTGAGTCGTCAATCAACAAGCATAAAGCATCCATCCAAAGGGGGTATGATGACGAAAGATTTCGAACCGATCATTATCGCGTTTTGCTGCAGTTTCTGAGGGTATACGGCAGCGGACCTGGCAGGTTCCATGAGACTGCAATACCCGACGGATATTAAAATCATTCTCCTTCCCTGCACCGGGAAACTGGATGTGCTTCATATCCTCCACGCCTTTGAAAAAGGAGCGGACGGCGTATATGCGGTGGGATGTGTGGAAGGGGATTGCCATTACAACAGCGGCAACCTGAGGGCCAGAAAACGGGTGGAGCAGGCCCAACATATTCTGGATACCATCGGCATGGGAGGGGAGCGCGTGCAAATGTATAATCTTTCATCCAGTGAAGGACCTCGTTTTGCCCAGATCGCCGTTGAAATGGATGAAAGGATCAGAAAGTTAGGGCCCAATCC
>JBAUWG010000222.1:0-7421 GCA_049583675.1 Desulfobacterales bacterium
TATGATATCGAGAACTTGTGCTGCATCGGCAATTTCAGCGATCCTGTGAACATCCGAAATAATCACAAGATCGAGTTCCGATTTGATCCGTTTCAAAATATTAAGTCCTTCCATTAATCCGGGCCCTCTGAAGGAATGGATGGAGGAACGGTTGGCCTTATCATAGGAAGCCTTAAATATGAATGGGATATTCAATTGATCGGTCAACGCTTTTAAAAACGAGGCAATTTTAAACGTCATTTCATAATTTTCTATGACACACGGTCCTGAAATCAATACCAGAGGAGATCCCTGTCCGATGGAGATATTACCTGCTTTTACGATATGGCCTGCCATCATAATTCCCTTATTATGAATCTGACTGTTTATTCCGACTTCCGACCTTTAGCCTCTGATCCCTGATTCCTCTTTCTATTTTCCTGATTTCTGACCTCCGACCTCTGACTATCGCCTTCGGCGCGTCGGGCTGGAGGAGCGCTTCTCTTGAGGCTAAAGGCAAAAACCCCTGCCTCCAACCTTAAGGGAACGAAGTTCCCGGTCCCTCTGGCCTCCAACGGGCGAAGGCCTTTCTTCCGGCCCTTACCCCTCCGATAAACGGCGTTTTCATATCTATCGCGCATACTGAAAAAAGTCAAGAAACGAAAAAATGGAAAAGAGCGCTTGATTACAATTCTTTTTATTGTTATTAACAGATAGTTATAAAATAGAAAGGATGAATTTAACCCATTGAAAACTGTCAAGAAAGTTATAAAGTCGAAAGTATTTTTGGTGATCTGCCTGATTGTGCTTTTGCCTGTAGCGTGGATTGTTACAGTCAAGTTCGAAGGCAAAAAACCGTCCATTGTTGTTGAGAATCCATCCGCGTATATCGGCAAGGCCCAATCACTTTCCGTTACCGTATCTGATCCGCAAAGCGGCATCCGAAAAATATGGATCGGTCTCGTCAAGGACGGCACAGAAACGGTTCTGTTAAAAAAAGACCTACCCTCTGCCGGAATCATCAGGGGAGGGAAGGATCTTACGGCGTCTTTTAACCTCAGCATCGCACCTGAGACCTTAGGCGTGACGGATGGCAAGGCAATGTTGCGGATGGTTGCAACCGATTATTCCTGGCGGAATTGGATGCGCGGCAACAGAACGTATCTGGAAAAAGAGGTCATTATTGATACTCAGCCTCCAAACGTGGATATTCTCAGCAAGATCCACAATATCAGTCAAGGAGGAAGCGGTGTCGTCATTTACAAACTCTCAGAGCCTTGCGGTAAAAGCGGTGTTGCAGTGGGGGAGAATTTCTTTCCAGGGTATTCGGGCTATTTTAAGGATAAAAATATCTTCATGGCCTTTTTTGCGCTAAGTTATCAACAAGGGCCGGGCACGCGAATATTTGTCAATGCGGTTGATCTTGCCGGGAATGCGGCCCAAGCCGGGTTCCCATATTACATTAGAAAAAGAAGTTTTCAAAAGGTTTCGATTCATATTTCAGATAAGTTTTTAGATTGGAAAATGCCGGAGTTTAATGTCGATGTCTCTCCGGATTCCAAGACGCCTCTGCTCGACAAGTTTCTTAAGGTTAACCGTGAACTTCGTGCATCCAACACCCAAAAATTGTTGGAGATCACCAGCAATTCGGATAGGAAACTTTACTGGAAGAATTTATTTTTAAGGTTCCCCAATTCCGCAAGAGAATCCGGTTTTGCTGATCATCGAAAATATATATATAAACAGCATGTGGTCGATCAGCAGGTTCATCTGGGCGTCGATTTGGCTTCAGTGGCGCACTCTCCGATACCGGCCGCCAATAATGGAAGGGTCGTCTTTACCGGTGCTCTCGGCATTTACGGAAACACTGTAGTCATAGACCATGGCTATGGCTTGTTCAGCACTTATTCGCATCTAAGCGGATTTGATGTCAAAGAGGGACAAGTGGTATCCAGAGGAGAAATTATCGGCCATACCGGGAGTACGGGGATGGCCGGCGGAGACCATCTTCATTTTGCAATACTGGTTCATGACACCTTTGTGAATCCGGTTGAATGGTGGGATGCGACCTGGATAAAAAATAATATTACAGACAAAATTAAGAGAATAAAGTCTTATCATTGACATCCGGTTCAGGTATAATAACGGGCTATATTTTTAAATTCCCCGCTCGATTGCAGCGGGGAATTTATTTCTTTAGAAATGAGGTGCAAAGCAGGTCATGAAAAAGTATAAGATAAATAAATCATACCAAATGATTAACGAGAAGATCAGATCCGGTGATGTGGTCGTTGTGACCGCTGAAGAGATTATCGGCATTGTGAAAGAACAAGGACCGGTTGAAGCGGCCAGACATGTGGACGTGGTGACGACCGGCACATTTTCACCGATGTGCTCGTCAGGGGCATTTATTAACTTCGGTCATGCTGTGCCAAGGATTAAAGCATCCAATGTGTGGCTGAACAATGTGTCGGCATACGCCGGCATCGCTGCGGTAGATTGCTATATCGGCGCAACACAGCCTTGTGAGGATGATCCGCTGAACAAGGTCTATCCGGGTGAGTTTAACTATGGCGGCGGTCATGTCATTCAAGACCTGGTTGCAGGAAAGAAAGTCTACTTAAAAGCAGAAGCTTATGGTACCGACTGCTATCCGAACCGATTTTTTGAAAAAGAAATTGTTTTAAGCAAACTCCCCAATGCCACACTTTGCAACCCTAGAAACGGATACCAAAATTATAACTGCGCCGTTAATTTGACCAATAAAATTGTCTATACATACATGGGAGCGTTGAAACCCGGGGCAGCAAATGCGAATTATTGCTCCGCCGGTCAACTGAGTCCCCTTTTAAACGATCCATATTATAAGACCATCGGCCTCGGCACCAGAATATTTCTCGGAGGCGGCATCGGATATGTTACATGGCATGGTACGCAACACAACCCGTCGGTGGAAAGAACCAAAAATGGGTTTCCCAATGCGGCCGCCGGAACGCTGTGGGTGATGGGAGACCTGAAAAAAATGAGCTCCAAGTGGCTTATGGGCGTCAGTATCCAAGGGTATGGGTGTTCGCTTGCCGTGGGCTTGGGCATTCCCATCCCCATACTGAACGAAGAAATCGTTCAATACACCGCAGTATCCGATGAAGAGCTGTTCACCCAGATCGTCGATTATGGCCACGATTATGCCAAGGGCATTTCGAAAAGCTATGGCCAGGTCAGCTATGCAGAATTAAAGAGCGGCTGCATTAAATTCAGGGGCGAAGAAATCCCGACGTCACCGTTATCCAGCATGGTTAGGGCGCGTGAAATCGCCGAAATGCTGAAAAGGTGGATTTCAAGCGGCAAATTTTTAATCGGAGAACCGCAGTTTACGTTGCCGAAATCATAAACACCCGGCGCAAGCGCCTGCGCTGCACATCATCACTTTTAATGCCTGATATTATACGAACATTTATCGCCGCTGAAATGCCGAAGAATATTATCTCCGGTGTTGGTGAACTTCAGCAAGGCTTAAAAGATTATGGGATTGATATTCGATGGATTCGTCCCGAAAATATTCACCTGACCTTAAAATTTTTAGGAGATGTCCAAGCGGCGGACATCGGCAACATTTTCGGCGCAATCTCCAGAACAGTGGATGGGATTGCATCCATATCCCTTAACGCAAAAGGTATCGGTGTGTTCCCGGGCCTAAGTCGTCCCCGCGTCCTGTGGGTCGGTCTTGCCGGACAACTCGAGGTTCTCCTGCAATTGCAGAAAACACTGGACTCGAATCTGAAGGCCATTGGTTTTCCCCAGGAGAAACGACCATTCAAGGGCCACCTGACCATCGGGCGAATAAAGACGAAAATAAACGCCAAAAAGTTTGGTGATGCATTGATGGCCTTTAGAAATTTTGAAACAGAGACATTTATCGCCGATAAAATTATATTGTTCAAAAGTGAACTGAAACCACAAGGTGCGGTTTATACACGCCTGGCAAGCGCACCTTTGGGATAGCATCTCGAAGCACCGCCGCAAGCAACATCCTTTGGCGCGGCCCAACGCGTGGAACCGTTTGACAAAAAAGTAAAAAGTGGATAATATCCTTTAAAAAATCAGGATTCTTTACACCATCTCCTGGCGGAATTTATACCGTTTAAAGAAGACATATTTTCCCCCGGCAAACCGGGTGAAAATTCCGAAACATTTACTGACACCCCATGGATGATCAATTGGAGGAAAAATGAGCATTTCACCGGACAAAGAGAAGGCGGTAAAAACTGCCATGGGTCAGATAGAGCGCCAATTCGGAAAGGGCGCTATCATGAAACTGGGAAGCGGTACGATTATCGATGTGCCGGTTATTTCCACCGGGTCTCTCGCTCTTGACAAGGCACTGGGTGTCGGCGGTTTACCCAGGGGCAGGGTGATTGAGATCTACGGACCTGAATCATCGGGCAAAACCACACTTGCCCTTCATGCGGTTGCAGAGGCTCAGAAACAAGGGGGAATTGTCGCCTTTATCGATGCCGAACATGCGATAGATATTTCCTATGCCAGAAAACTCGGGGTTAATTGTGACGACCTGCTTGTCGCTCAACCGGATACCGGGGAACAAGCTCTCGAAATTACGGATATGCTGGTCAGAAGCGGCGCATTGGACATTGTTGTGATCGACTCTGTTGCCGCACTGGTTCCCAGGGCTGAAATAGAAGGCGAGATGGGGGATTCACACATGGGGCTTCAAGCCAGGCTCATGTCTCAAGCGCTGAGAAAATTAACCGGTAACATCAGCAAGACGATGACCGCGGTAATATTCATTAATCAAATTCGAATGAAAATCGGTGTGGTATTTGGAAATCCCGAAACAACGACCGGGGGGAATGCGCTGAAATTCTATGCCTCAGTCCGACTTGATATTCGTCGGATCGGCTCGATCAAAGACGGGCAGGAGATTGTGGGCAATCGGACACGGGTGCGGGTTGTTAAAAATAAAATGGCGCCTCCGTTTGCCGAAGCTGAATTCGACATCATGTATGGAGAGGGAATAGCAAAATTCGGAGATCTTGTGGATACCGGTGTTGCGGCGGGCATCATCGAGAAAAGCGGTTCGTGGTATTCTTATGATGGCGAAAGAATCGGACAGGGCCGGCAAAACGTACAAAATTTTTTAAAAGACAACCCGGATATTTACAGCTCGACATTGACCAGAGTCAAAGAAGCCTTAGGTTTATCTAAAAAGAAACGCGACAACGTCAAGGATGATTCATAAAAATGGAGCAAAATATGACGGGGAACGAAGTACGCAGAAAATTTCTTGATTATTTTGAAAAACATAACCATCGAATTGTAAGGAGTTCATCTTTGGTTCCTTCCGATGACCCGACGCTCTTATTTGTCAATGCCGGCATGGTGCAATTCAAACGGGCTTTTCTCGGCGAAGAAAAAAGGAGCTATGTCCGGGCGACGACGGCCCAGAAATGCGTGCGCGCCGGCGGCAAGCATAATGATTTGGAAAATGTCGGGTATACTGCAAGACACCATACATTTTTCGAGATGATGGGCAATTTTTCCTTTGGGGATTATTTTAAGGAAAAGGCCATTGAATTCGGGTGGGACCTGTTGACCAACGGTTTCGGACTTCCTGAAGATAAACTGTGGGTTTCGATTTATCTCGATGACGATGAGGCCCACGACCTCTGGCATAAAAATATCGGGGTGCCGGAAAACCGGATTTTGCGATTCGGGGAAGAAGACAACTTCTGGGCCATGGGGGATACGGGCCCCTGCGGTCCCTGTAGTGAAATACATATCGATCGGGGCGAGGCGTTCGGGTGCGGCAAACCCGATTGTAAGGTGGGATGTGAGTGCGATCGTTTTTTGGAGATCTGGAATCTTGTCTTCATGCAGTTCGACAGGGATGTTTCGGGCAAATTGACCCCCCTGCCGAAGCCGAGCATCGACACGGGACTGGGTCTTGAACGGATGGTTTCCATTATCCAGAATATGCCGACAAATTATGACATCGATTTGATTCGTCCGATTATGAACAAAGTCGAGGATCTTTCCGAAAAACGCATCGGAGAATCATGGGGATCGGATGTTGCGATGAAAGTCATAGCCGATCACAGCAGGGCTGCAGCGTTTCTCATTGGTGACGGTGTATTGCCTTCCAATGAGGGCAGGGGCTATGTGCTTCGGCGAATTATGCGCAGGGCGATTCGGTACGGACGGAATATCGGCCTCACTCGGCCGTTTTTGCATGAAACGGCAAGGGTCGTGTTTGATATTATGCGGCCGGCCTATCCCGAACTGACCGAAGCGGCGGCGTTTATCACCAATGTGATTGAAAACGAAGAAATTCGGTTCTCAGAAACCCTTGATCACGGACTCAGACTTCTCAATGAAAGCCTTTTGGACTTAAAGGCAAAGGGCCAAAAGAAGGTACCGGGAGAACTCATTTTCAAGCTTTATGATACCTTCGGGTTCCCGGTGGACATTGTCAGGGATATTGTCAGGGACGAAGACATGGGGCTTGATCTCGAAGGCTTTGATCAGGCCATGGAAGCTCAGCGCGAAAGGTCCAAAGCCATTGCGGCATTTACCAGCATCAGCGATGCGTATAAAAATCTTTCAGCGCATGGCATAATGGCCAAATTCGTGGGTTACGATACGGCGTCCATCCAATCAAAAGTTCTGGTGATGGTCAGAGACGGTGAGGAAGTTCAGGAAGCGTCGCAAGGGCAATCCATCGAGATTGTTACCGAAACGACACCGTTTTATGGTGAGGCCGGCGGGCAGGTCGGTGACACGGGATCAATATCCTCGGATCATCTTGAAATTAAAATTTCCGATACAATGAAAGATCCCACCGGTTTGATTATCCACAAGGGAACCGTCATCAAAGGAACCGTCAGCAAAGGAGATGAAGTCACTTTGACCGTAGATGATCGCCGGCGTTTGGCGACGGCCCGTAATCACACCGCCACTCATTTGCTCCATTTTGCTTTAAGAAAAGTTCTGGGTGATCATGTCAAACAGGCCGGTTCACTGGTGGCGCCGGATAGGCTCCGTTTCGATTTTACCCACTTTTCCCAGCCGGATTCCGAAACGCTCGATAAGATTGAGACCCTTGTAAATGAAAAAATCCTGGAAAATTTACCGGTGCAGACTGTGGAAATGGAATCCGAGGAGGCTTTTAAGACCGGGGCAACAGCGCTTTTTGAGGAAAAATATGGAGACCGGGTCCGGGTGGTGTCCCTGTCCGATTTCAGCAAAGAGCTTTGCGGTGGCACCCATAGCCATCGGACCGGCGATATCGGTCTTTTCAAGATCGTCGGGGAATCGAGTGTCGCGTCGGGAATAAGGCGGATCGAGGCATTGACCGGTGCAGCTGCAGTGGATTACATCCAAAAAAGCATAAAGCGCCTCCATGATGCGGCACTGTTGCTCAGAGA
>JBAUWG010000223.1:0-4334 GCA_049583675.1 Desulfobacterales bacterium
AGTATGCCTGTGGGTTGATTCTCGGCCTCGTCTTGATCTCGACCGAAAATTCTAATTTTGAGATAGCTTTCAAGTATATCGAACCCAAAAATATGCGATTTCTTTTGTACAACATACGTTATGCAGCCGGAATCGGGCGGCAGTTTCACCTACCGGTTCCTTACAGCGGGTATTTTAAACACACCGACGGCAACTTGAAAAAGATCGTTGAATTCATCAAGCCGATCCATCCGGATATTATCGGATTGATCGAGGTGGATGCCGGCTCTTTTCGTTCCGGGAAAAGCAACCAGGCAAAAGCCATGGCTCGTGAATTGCAGCACTATCATGTCTACCAGTCCAAATATTCCAGTAATTCGGTCGCCCAGAAAGTCCCGGTATTGAACAAACAAGGAAATGCCATCCTGACCAACCGGGAAATCTTATCCCAAAAATTCCATTACCTTAACAACGGCATCAAGCGGCTCGTGATTGAACTCGAGCTCGAAGACTTCTCGATTTTTCTGGTGCACCTGTCGATCAAATTCCGGCACCGTCAGTACCAGTTACAGGATCTTCACACGCTGCTCAAAAATATCAATAAGCCGGTGATTGTGGCGGGGGATTTCAATGTGTTGTGGGGAGATCGGGAACTTCAGTTATTCCTTGCCGCCACAAACCTGCAAAATGCCAACAGCAACGGTCAACCTTCCCACCCCAGCAGGGCGCCGAGAAGACAGCTCGATTATATTTTTCACAGTCCGGAGATTCGAGTAACGAGTTTTCAGATCCCGCGGGTCAAATTTTCCGACCATGCGCCGCTGATCTGCGATTTTGACCTTCCGAACTTGCGGCTTAACGGCCATCATTCCGTCGATACGAGTTTGTCAGCGGTGAAACTTAGCGCCTAGATCCGGTTTCAGCCGTGCAGACCCCGGAGTGAAGCGGGGCAGCAAACCTCGTGAATACGTACGAAAACTTGATTACCTTAACTCACGAACAAGAGCACCTGACGCTGAGTGAAAACAATACTGATCATAGAAGACGATAAAAAGGCGGCGTCCCTGGTCTCGTTGTATCTGGAAAAAGAAGGCTTTAATGCTGTTGCGGCTCATGACGGCCACGAAGGATTGACCCTTGCAAAACGTCTTCATCCGATATTGGTCATCCTCGACTTGATGCTTCCCAAATTGGACGGCTGGGAAGTATGCCGGGAACTCAGGCGACTTTCGGATGTTCCCGTTATTATGCTCACCGCACGAGGAGAAGAAGTTGACCGGATCTCCGGCCTGACACTTGGGGCCGATGATTATGTGACCAAACCGTTCAGCCCCAGAGAACTGGTTGCCCGGGTGAAGGCCGTTCTCAGGAGAGGGCGTATTTTCGCGACGTCGGGAAAAAACATTTTGTCTTTCAGAGACCTGGTGTTGGATCTGGAAAAGCGGAAAGCACGCTTAAAGGATCGTCCCCTCCAACTGACCCCGCATGAATATGCACTATTGCAAGCCCTTATGGTATCTCCCGGAAGGATTTTTACACGTGATGAACTGTTAAATCATCTGTATCCCGCCGGCGAAGCACTCGTGATTGATCGTGTCATCGATGTCCATATCGGGAAGCTGCGACAAAAGATCGAAGATCACCCATCAACCCCCCAATACATTTTGACCGCCCGCGGTGTGGGATATTATTTTGCGGAAGACAGTGACGGATGAAAAATAGAAACCTTCCGGCAACCGGACATTTGATTTGGAAACTTTTAGGGATAAACATTCTGGTCATCGGGTTTGTGATGGTCATTGTTTGGCTGTCGGTGGACTATCTTTCGGCAAATTACTTCATGGTTTTGATGGAGAAGTACAACATACCCACCGGACCGATCCATGACATGTTTGTGAGCGCCGTGCACAGATACTTGATCTGGGCCAGTTTGTCCGCATTGTTGCTTACCGTGCTCCTCAGTTTTCTTCTCATCAGGCGTGTTTTGGGACCGCTCGCTCAAATGACGGCAATTACACGAAGAATTTCATCAGGAGATTATTCGTCCATCATCCCGATTCGCTCCAAGGACGAAGTCGGCCAACTGGCCATGGCTTTCAACCGGATGGCGGACAGCCTTCAAAAGATCGAACGGCTTCGGAAAACCATGATGATCGATGTCGCGCATGAACTTCGAACGCCCCTCAGCAACATCCAGGGATATCTGGAAGCATTGATCGACGATGTCGTTCCCAGGACCGGTGAAACCTTTGAACTTCTTCACGAAGAAACCTTACGGCTGACGCATCTGGTGGAAGATATTCTTCGCCTTGCCAAAGCAGATGCTGCAAAAGAGACGCTCGATCTCATTCAAATCCGGATAAGAGACGTGATCGAAGACGTGCTCGATATTTTTCGATCTCAGTTTGAGACCAAAGGCATTCAAGTGGATTCTCGGGGCGTCGAGCCATCTGTTCGAGTTTATGCCGACGCCGACAAGCTGTCCCAAGTGGTCCGAAATCTGACGCAAAACGCTGTCCAGTACACGGTTTCCGGCGGAACGGTCAAGATATTCACGCGGCCGATGGATCGCCAGGTTCAAGTGGTTTTCGCCAATACCGGTGTTGAAGTTGCCGAACAGGATTTATCCTTTATTTTTGAACGTTTTTATCGGGGAGAAAAATCCCGATCCAGAGAACATGGCGGCGCGGGCATCGGTCTGGCCATTGTCAAAGGATTGATTGAAGCCCATAGCGGAAAAGTCGGCGCGCAGATACACGGCAATGAAACCCATGTATGGTTTTCCCTCCCTGTGGAGCCGTCCTGATCCAGAGTTGATGTTGGAAAATAGAAAATAGAAAAGAGGAAAGAGGGAAGAAGGCAAAAGGCAGGGCCTTCGGCCGTTGGAGGGTAGAGGACCGGGAACTTTGTTCCCTTGAGGTTGGAAGCAAAATCAAGGACGAGGGACGAATAAGGACAAGAAAAGACAGACGGCTGATGACGGATGACGGATGACAGAAGAGCATAGAGTAAAGGACCAGAAATCAACAATCATTCATCATCAATCCAATTTTCCTTTTTGGCAGTAGCTCAATTGGGGGAAAACGCTATGTTCCGAGCAAAATTCGATAAAATCGTTTCACGATTTTATTCCGCCAACCCCCGGTACGTGCCGGCGGCTTTCAATGCCTTGATCATATCATCAACGTTAATTTGTTGCGGATCATAATAGACCGTGTTGATTTCTTTGAAATATTTAAAACCTCGCGTCACTTTATTTACGCCTCTCAGACCTTCCAGGGCTGATTTGCCGACATCGTATCAGTAAACGTAAAAGACCGCCTTGGACGTCGAAACCGCTTGATAACCTGAATGTGCCAGGTCCGGGGTGCTGAAAAAAAAGGATACGATCAGCAGCAAAATCAGGCCATAGATGCGACGGTAAGCTGATTGAATCATCATGAACCTCCTTTTTATAACCACAAATGGAACCCGCCCGCCTTTGCGAGATTGGGCTCGTTCAGACCAGGCGGGCAGGTTTGAGCATTTTTATTCTTGCGCTTGTTTCGTATTAAAAAGTTTTAGAAATTGGCCGTAACCGTCTTTTTTCAGATCTTTGACCGGGATGAAACGTAAGGCTGCGCTGTTGAGACAGTACCGAAGACCGGTGGGCGGCGGTCCGTCGTCGAACACATGGCCCAGGTGAGTGTTGCCGATCCGGCTGCGAACTTCGGTGCGAACCATCCAAAGGGTCCGATCCTTCTTTTCGACGATGTTGCCGGGTACCAGCGGTTTGGTGAAGCTTGGCCACCCCGTACCGGAGTCATATTTATCCAGGGATGAAAAGAGCGGTTCGCCGCTGACGATATCCACATAGATGCCGGCTTTATGGTTGTCCCAGTACTTGTTGTTAAAGGGCGGCTCGGTACCGCCTTCTTGCGTAACCTTATACTCCAGAGGGGTCAAACGCTTACGCAGTACACTGTCCGATGGACGGGTGTACATCGGTTTTTCCTCGGTTTTATTTTCCATCGCAGCGGATGACATGTTGCCTTTTTCCATTTCCGAGCCCATGGTATTGTTTATGCCGGATTTTTTATCAGGGTCCATCGCCGATTTTTCCATACCGGACGTCTTGCCGCTTTTTTCCATATCGGTTTTAGAATCCGCCCAGATATTGACCTTGACATTTCCCCAGACTTTTTTCAGAAATTGATCGCGGCCTGAATTGTACCGGTAGAAGTGATACCGAATCGGATTTTTCTTGTAATAGTCCTGATGATATTTTTCCGCCGGGTAAAAGGGTCCCAGAGGAAGAATCAGCGTCACGATAGGTTCTTTAAAGATTCCGGAGGCGGCCAGGCGTGCTTTTGTTT
>JBAUWG010000224.1:0-1768 GCA_049583675.1 Desulfobacterales bacterium
AATGTCGGCCGGCCGTTTCAGATCGTGCACAGCCAGATGAAGCCGGCCGGACGGACGCTCCCAAGTGCCGGTCAGATTAAGATCGCACTGGATCGATCCGCCCGTACTTGCGGCCCACGGCAGGATAAACCCCAGCACACTGGCATCGCTGATGCGGGTGCGCCCGGTCAGCGCAATTTGACCGGCTGCAAATATATTCCTGCTGAAAGGATCAAGGGGCAGCGCGCCTGCCAGGTCAATCTGCTGGCCTTTTTGTCCCAGCCATTCAAATTGATGGATTTTAAAAACCTTGTGGGCGTAATTCAGGTTGAACCGGCCGGAAAACGCCATGGGAAACTCGGGGCTGCCGAGGTTGTCGAGGGTGCCTTCGACGGCGAAGGCAGGCGCAGCCGGTTGGCCGGCAACCTTGATGCGGGCGTTCAGGCCCTGAAACTGCAGGCGGTCCCCCACCAGCAGATCGAGCCAGCCGTCGCCGTTTAAGCCCGCTGTGCTGATCAGCAGATTGGAGGCGCCGTCCGGTTCAAAGCGACCGTCGACGGACACCCGGCCGGCCGAGCCTGACAGGGCCAGATTCCTGAAAACCATACGGCCGTTGCGGAATATTCGGCAGCCGGCCTCATGCTCGAGGGCCAGCAGGGTCCTGCCCCCACGGATTAGAGACGCTTTCCTGAAGGTAATGCCAAATTCGGTATCGGCCGGGCTGCGCCGGATATCGCCGGCCAGCTCGACCTGGTGCCGGCCTATGGTTGCTTCGGCCGTTTCGATTCTCAACAACCGGCCGCTGCTGCGGATTTTGGTATTTAACTTATCCAGCCGCAGAGCGTTGAAGTGGAAATTTTCAACCTGCAAATCGGCTTCAGCCTCCGGAAGCATGAGATCGCCCGCAGCCTGCAGCCGGCCCTGCAGCGACCCGGAAAGACCGGATAACGCCGCCGGCAGCCAGGGACCCTGATACGCTGCCAGATCGGCAATGGCGACCTTCAGCCGGATGTTCTCAAGCAATTTCTGATGCAGCCGGATCGATCCGCTCAGATCCAAGCTGTCATTGAAGTTGCGAAACACCGCCGAGGAAACCTGCCAATTGTCGTCGGAAAACTTCAAATCTATATTCGCATCACCCAAAGGAGTGCTTGCGACGCGGATTTGACGGGCCTGCAGTTTCAGACTGCCGGCGGGCCCGGTAAAAGACCCGCCAAGGTTAACCGCGGCTTTCAAGCCGCCGTCGATGCGGACGATCTTCACCGACGACGGAAGGAACAGGGGCAGCAGATCTGAAAAATAGGGTCCCAGATCTGAAACCGAAAGCTCAACCTTGACGCTCTCAAAGGACGCGTGCGCCAAATTGATCGTACCGCGCGCGCTGGCCCGGTCTTGGCCTCTTTCCAGCACTGCCGACTCGACCGTGACGCCCTTGATGTCACCTTTCGCCCGAATCGTCAAATTGCCCAGCGCCCTGTTCCGGTAAGTCAGCGCCCGGCCGGAAATGTCGGCTGCGCCCCCGGGGGCCTGAAGGCTGCCGGCCACTTTTATTTGCCCCTGAACAGCGCCGCCTATGGCCGGCAGTGCGAAGATCCGGCTAAGAATTTCCACCTGCGGCAGGTCAATGCTCAAGTCGCCCGCCAGAGCCGAATCCTTGAGGGTCCGCTCTCCGATCGGCAATCCAATATCGGCCGTTTTCAGCAGGAGATGGCCGCCCTCGGCATCCAGGCGGCCTTCGGGTATGATCAGATTACCGTCTTCCATGCGGCCGTTTAAAACCAGCCGGTGG
>JBAUWG010000225.1:0-3042 GCA_049583675.1 Desulfobacterales bacterium
TCCGACTTCTGACCTCTTTCCTTCTTCCCTCGTCCATCGTCCGAGCGAAGCGGTCGTCCTAGCGGAGCGGTCTTCCATCCGTCCTCTGTCGTCCACCGGGCCCTACGCCTTCTTCCCCGCGCTGGCCTCATGAAACTGCTCTTCCTCGGTGGAACCTTTGAGGGCGGCTGTTTCGGTCTCGCCGCCGGTGATGACCATTTGGACTTCGTCGTAGTAACCTGCGCCCACAAACGATTGATGCTTTACCGCGCTGTAACCCAGTTGGCGCTCCATCAAAAATTCATGCTGCTGAAATCGTGAATAGGCGGCCATACCTTCTGCTTTATACCCGTGGGCCAATTCAAACATGGCGGCATTCAAAGTATGGAAACCGGCCAGGGTGACAAATTGAAATTTATACCCCAGGGTTCCCAGTTCCTCCTGAAATTTTAAGATTGCGGCATCATCCATATGCAGCCGCCAGTTAAACGAAGGCGAACAATTGTAGGCCAGCAATTTATCCGGGAATTCCTTTAGAATTGCCCGGGCGAATTCCCGTGCTTCACCCAGATCCGGCGTCGAGGTTTCACACCAGATCACATCCGCATATGGCGCATAGGACAGGGCCCTGGCAATGGCAAGGTCCAGGCCGCCGTTGATCTCGAAATATCCCTCAACGGTTCTTCTTCCGGTCAAAAACGGCTGGTCGATGGGGTCGATGTCGCTGCGGGTCAGGCGGGCGCCTTTGGCATCGGTTCTCGCCACGATCACAGTGGGGACCCCCATGACGTCGGCGGCCAGCCGGGCGGCTGCAAATTTGCGGATGAATTCAGAGGAGGGCGCCAGAACCTTCCCACCCATGTGGCCGCACTTTTTCAAAGAGGATATTTGATCCTCCAGATGAACTGCGGCTGCTCCGGCCTCGATGCAGGCTTTGACCACTTCGAAGGTATTGAGCGTTCCCCCGAAACCCGCCTCGATATCCGCGACAATGGGGGCAAGCCAATGGATATTGCCTCTGTGATGCAAATGCTGAAGCTGGTCGGCCCGAATCAGCGCGTTGTTTATTTTTCGGATCACCGCCGGGACACTGTCGGCCGGATACAGACTTTGATCCGGATAGGTCTGTCCGGCGGTATTTGCGTCGGCCGCCACTTGCCAGCCGCTGAGATAAATGGCTTTCAGTCCTGCCAGTACCTGCTGTACGGCCTGGTTGCCGGTCAACGCGCCCAATGCCTGAACATAGGGTTCAGCGTGCATCAGTTGCCAGAGCCTTTCAGCGCCCAAACGCGCGAGGGTATATTCGATCTGAACGGAGCTGCGGAGTTTTACCACCTGGTCGGCGGTGTAGAGGCGTTTAATATTGTGCCATCGCGGTTCTTTTTGCCAGGATTCTGCAAGTGTCCCGGCTTGCTGTTGTCTGTCCATAGACTTTCCTCCATCGCCTAAGCATGGTTACTCTTAATTTCGGATGGATTAAAATTGATACGTCTTTTCTATTATGACCACGATAAGATAAGAAAATTGACATGTCAAACGAAATACCCCGTCGCTTTGGGAAAATTTAAATTGACATGATTTGGATCTATGATGGTATTAATGAACGTTTCAAAATCGTCAACCTGTTTCATATTCCAGATCCGGAGGTCGAACCCGTCGCTTTGACAGACATACTTCTCATACAACCGCCGGTTCGTGATTTTTATCTGACCGTTAAAAGAACCATTCCTTACGGCCTTGCCTGTATTGCCGCGGTTTTGCGGATGGAGGGATTTAGCGTAAACATCCTCGACGGGCTGTCAACTTCAAAATCTCGAATTATCGATTTGCCGGAGGAAATGGAACATCTCGCGCCATTTTACGGCAGGCCGGATCGATCCCCGTTCGCCCTGTTTCATCATTATCGGCACTTTGGATACAGCTTCGAACATATCGGGCGGGCCGCCGCGGATTCAAAAGCGTTTCTGGTCGGCATTTCAGCCTTGTTTACCCCGTACTTTTCGGAAGTCTTAAAGGTTGCCGAATCCGTCAAACGATTTCATCCAACATGCCGGATCGTTGTCGGCGGCCACCATCCAACTGTTCTTCCCGAACACGCCATGGAACATGGGGCCATTGATTTCGCCATCCGGGGAGAGGGCGAAGTTTCAATGCCCCTTCTTGCCGAAGCCCTAAAAACCAAAAAGGCCGTTGAACCGATACCGGGAATCGTTTTCAGAAAAAAAGACGGCACCCTGCATATCGGCGAACCGGTTTTTGCCGCAGATCTCGATCGTCTCCCGTTGCCGGCGCTTGATCTCGTCGATAACCATTTTTATCAAAGGAACCGTAAAAAATGCGCGGTGATTACCGCCAGCCGCGGCTGTCCCTTAAAATGTACCTATTGCAGCCTGGGTGCGGACTCGCAGCTTCCTTTTCGCCGGAGAGGCGTGAGATCCGTAATAAATGAGATCGAAACGGCCGTCACGCAATACGATGTCCGGTTCATTGACTTTGAAGATGAAAATCTGTCTCTTGATAAAAAATGGTTCCGGCACCTGCTGCATGAGATCCATTTACGGTTCAGGGAATACAGCCTGGAATTCCGTGCCATGAACGGGCTTTTACCGTCCACCCTGGATGATGCGACCATTCATGACATGCAGATCGCCGGCTTCAAGACCCTGAACCTGGCGCTGGGGTCGACGTCTTTGCTTCAACTCGAACGTTTCAACCGGCCCGACATCCGTAAAGCCTTTGACCGGGCATTGCAGTCCGCCGGTAAATACAACATGACGGCCGTGGGCTATGTGATTGCCGGCGCGCCCGACCAGTCCGCCGAAGAATCCATGGACGACCTGATTTATCTGGCGACCCGAAGAGTCCTTGCCGCCATCTCAATCTTTTATCCGGCTCCCGGGAGCAGGGACTATGAGCGCTGCAGGACGCTGAAGATTCTGCCGGATACCTTTTCACTCATGCGTTCCAGTGCATTGCCGATTTCACACACCACTACCGCAAAAGAAGCCGTTACCCTTCTTCGACTGGGAAGAATTCTTAATTTCATGAAATTTCTGGCGGATA
>JBAUWG010000226.1:0-19188 GCA_049583675.1 Desulfobacterales bacterium
AATGATATCACGCCGGGAAACTCTTTGGTTGTTTAATTATTTTTTATGATACAGAAAATCCAAAATCAGACAAGAATCATATTAGACTCAATTGCCGACGGTGTCTTTACCGTTGATGCTGACTGGAAGATTACTTCTTTCAATCGGGCCGCCGAAAAGATTACGGGTATCAAAAAAGAGGAAGCCATCGGTCGATATTGCTGGGAGGTTTTTAAAGCCAGTATATGTGAAAAAGAATGTTCCTTAAAAAGAACATTGAAAACCAAGAAACCTGTCATCAATCAGCAGATATTTATCGTGAATGCAAAAGGTGATCGTATTTCCGTCAGCATTTCCACCGCCATTTTAGAAGATGAAAAAGGGAAAATGGTTGGAGGCGTGGAGACCTTCCGTGATTTAAGTGTGATAGAAGAGTTGCGAAAGGAATTGGCCAACCATCATACTTTTTTGGACATCATCACCAAAAACCAGGAAATGCGGCGTTTATTCGGCATGCTGGAACTGGTCGCCGGATCCGATACAACGGTGCTTTTAGAAGGTGAAAGCGGTACGGGAAAAGAACTTTTCGCCAAAGCCATCCATTCACTCAGTCACCGGAAAAATGGTCCGATGATCACTGTCAACTGCGGCGCTTTGCCCGATACGCTCCTTGAATCAGAACTCTTTGGATATAAAGCCGGTGCTTTTACCGATGCCAAACGGGATAAACCCGGCCGGTTGGCCATGGCTCAAAAAGGAACCCTGTTTTTAGATGAAATCGGGGATATTTCTCCAATGCTCCAGATGCGGCTTCTGCGCGTGCTCCAGGACAAAGTCTACGAGCCGCTCGGAAGCACCAAATCGGAAAAGGCCGATGTTCGCATCCTGGCGGCCACCAATAAAAACCTCTTGAAAATGGTGAATGAAGGATTATTTAGAGACGATCTTTATTACCGAATCAATATCGTCAAACTTGTTCTGCCACCTTTAAGAAAGCGAAAAGAGGATATCCCGCTGCTGGCGGAACATTTTTTGCGAAAATACAGCAGATTTCAGGACAAAGACATTCAGGGCCTGTCCCACAAGGCGATGAAGTCGTTGATGTCTTACGATTTTCCGGGCAATGTTCGAGAATTGGAAAATATCATCGAATATGCCACCGTGGTTTGCAAAAATCATCTCGTCGAAGTAAAGCACTTACCCGAACCCTTCCAACAGCCCCGAGCCGGCCCAACCTCGCTACAGCCTCAAGAGTCCCATGCAAATGAGCGCTCGATGGACGAATTGGAAAAACACTTTATATATGACGCGTTAAAAAAAAATAACTGGAGCCGAAAATTAACTGCCGACCAAATGGGTATTCATCCGTCGACACTGTGGCGTAAGATGAAGCGTTTAAACATCACTGTGCCCAAATAAAACGACCCACCCACACCCCCGCCGTTTCACCTCAATTGAAATTTAACCCTAACGTTGCATAATTGCATTAATGCAATGACACAAATTGCACAAATGCAATTATTGATCACTCATCATTCCTGTCAAAAGCTATTCAAGTTCGAATTTTCACTAATAATCCAACATATTATTGCTTGCAGCATCTTTTCGTTTCATATGGCATCCAAATTGCTCTTGAAATTGACAGCATCATTTTTATGGAGATATTTTTTCTTGGATGTCAATAACCATGTAAATGGACAATGCAACTGACGAACAGAGCTCATCGCCGGATAAAAGGAATGTGTGATGCGGATCGCTATTTCGATTTGGGAAGACAAGATTTCGCCGCTTCTTGATGCGGCATCTAAATTGCTGATTATTGAAAATGAGACCCCAAAAGAATCCTCTCGCTATGAAGTCCATCTTTTGAAACAGGACCTATCTAAAAAATGCCGTTTTATGCAAAGTCTTCATATCGACGTTCTGATTTGCGGCGCTGTATCGCGCCAATTTTTGGAGATGCTTAAGGCATCCGGCATCGAAGTGATATCCGGGATATCCGGTCCGGCACTGGATGTCTTGGAAACTTACCAACAAGGGACGCCGCTGCATTCGAAATTTTTCATGCCGGGAAGTTCAGCCGATCGCTTCGATCAAACCAGACAGCCTCACATTTTTAGAAGCACTGACAAAAAGACCAAAGCAAAAGGAGGAAAATATGCCGGAGGAAAAAAAAACAAGCTCGGATAAGACAAAAAAAATGGCTGATCCAATGGCGTGTTCCATCGATGAGGCCACTCAGGAAATGATCGCCCGGGCTCAGGAACTGGGTGTTGAAACGGTATTTGACAGGGCCGCCGCCATGAAGCCCTGCAATATCGGCGTGCAGGGCACCTGCTGTAAAAACTGCGCCATGGGGCCTTGCCGTCTCCCGCTTCCGAAATCGGGCATTGACGGCGAGGATACCCGAAAAGGCTTATGCGGCGCAACGGCCAATACTATTGCAGCGCGCAATTTTATCCGGATGGTCGCCGGCGGTGCAGCAGCCCATTCGGATCACGGGCGTGGTGTGGCGGAAGTATTCATGTCCGCAGCCAGAAAAGAATCCGATGTCTACAAAATCAAAGATGAATTTAAATTGCTGTCCATAGCACCCCATCTGGGTGTTGAAACCATGGTTGAAGTTGACGGCAAAAAGCTTGATCGGGATATTGACGAGATCGCTCTCGAGGTGGCTGAAAAAGCGTTAAATGAGTGGGGAAAACCCTCGGGTGAACTGCTTTACATGAAGCGTGCACCGCAACCTCTCTATGAAAAATGGAAGAAAGCCGGGGTTCTTCCCAGAAATATCGATAGAGAAATTGTTGAAATCATGCATCGCACCCATATCGGTGTCGATCAGGATTTTAAGAATCTGATCAAGCAGGGCACCCGGGCAGCGCTGGCCGATGGTTGGGGCGGCTCCATGTTGGCGACCGATCTCCAGGACGTACTTTTCGGAGTCCCTTATCCCGTCCAGGCTGAAGCCAATCTCGGTGTGATGAAGGAAGATCATGTCAATCTTATTGTTCACGGCCATGAGCCGGTTTTGTCGGAAATTATTGTGGCGGTCGCCCAGTCCCAGGAAATGATCGACTATGCCAAGTCCAAAGGGGCCAAAGGGATTCAATTGGGCGGTATCTGCTGTACGGCCAATGAGTTATTGCAGCGGCATGGCGTAGCGCCCGTAGGAACGTTTTTGCAGCAGGAACTGGCCATCATTACCGGTGCCTGTGATGCCATGGTCGTGGATATCCAGTGTATCTTCCAGAATCTGGCCAATGTGGCCAAATGTTTCCACACCAAGCTGATCACCACTCACCCCATTGCCAGGATGGAGCAAGACAATGTCATTCACATCGAGTTCGACGAGCATCATGCGTTTGAAGATGCCAGGCGGATCGTGAAGATAGCCATTGACAACTTCGAGAACCGGGGTGCGGAAGTGATGATCCCGAAACATAAAGGCGTTCAGGTCGCCGGGTTCGGTGTGGAATCCATCGAATACCATTTGGGCGGAACCTTCCGAGGATCGTATTATACCTTGAATGACAATATCATCAACGGCCGAATCCGGGGCGTTGCAGGCGTGGTGGGATGCAACAACGCCAGAACAAAACATAATGAAGGCCACATTACCGTTGTCAAGGAGCTCATTAAAAATGACGTCATTGTCCTGACCACGGGCTGCAACGGTATTGCATGCGCCATGGAAGGATTGCTGACACCCGAAACCGCGCAGGTTTTCTGTGGGCCGGGTCTGGCGGAAGTGTGTGAAACCGTTGGCATTCCTCCGGTGCTTCATCTGGGTTCCTGTGTTGACAACAGCCGGATCCTGCTGGCGGCAACCGAGGTGGTCAAAGCCGGCGGGCTCGGCAACGACATCAGTGATCTGCCGGCGGCCGGCAGCGCACCCGAGTGGATGAGCGAAAAGGCCATCAGCATCGGGCATTATTTTGTTACATCCGGCGTATACACGGTTTTCGGCGTTACCCTGCCCACTTCCGGCGCACCTGTATTTCATGATTATATTTGCAAGGAGTTGGAAAATATTTATGGCGGTATGTGGGATATCGAGCCCGATCCGGTGGAGCACGCCCGGAAGATGATTGCCCATATCGACAAAAAACGAAAAGAACTCGGCATTGATAGAACCCGGGAGAGAGTCCTGATGGATATGGCCGACCGGCGGGAGATGGAGGCATCCTATCAAAAAGCTTAATCCTTTACTTAAAATTAGGAAATAGAAAAAATGAAAGTTGACGTTAGGGGGGAGAAGCACATTCATTGCTTTAAATAAAGATGAAAGGAGGTGATTGATGTGTTGAATTATGATATATATCCAAAAATAGATCTTGATACGTATCAAAAAGAAGCACGACTGAAAGACGGATCAAAGGTTCTCTTGAGGCCGATGGTAAAAGACGACGGGGAAGCATTGTATGCATTTTTTAAGGCGATTCCCAATGAAGAGGCCCGGTATCTGCGCGATGATGTTAAAAGCAGACTGGTGATTGAAAAATGGGCAAAACATCTGGATTACACCAAGACCCTGCCTATTTTGGCGTTAAAAGGCAGTACCATTGTCGCCGATGCCACGATCAATCGTCGTCACTCCGGCTGGAAGTGGCATCTTGGGACTGTTCGGATTTTCGTTCATAATGACTATCGGAATATTGGTCTCGGGGAACTTATGGTTGATGAACTCGCGCGTATTGCATATATGCTTGAAATTGAGAAACTCATCGTAGAGATTCCGGATACCGGCACAGCCGCAATCAATATGTTTATCAAGGCCGGATTTCATCGCGCCGCAGTGATCCCGAATATGGTCAAGGACAGATTAAACCAGCCTGTTGATCTGGTCGTTCTGATGAAAGATATTAAACCGCCTCTGGACGAGAGTTATGAGTATGATTTCTAGTGCCGCTTTGGAACTGTGTCTGACGTTGAGAATAGACAGCTTTCTACTCCCCTAACGATGTTTTAGTTTTTACCCTATAATACTTTAGAAGGAGACATCTTTGCCCTTTCTTCCCCTCAATGATTACCATAAAAAAATGCTAAATCACCTCCATTCGTCATTGAGGGGAATAATGGGGCCACCATGGGATGATATCAGATTGAAATCTGACTCTAAAATCAGGTGATTATGATTTTATACGATGAACAATTCCTTGCAAGGGTTTTTGACAGCGTTACCGACCCCATGGCCATTTATGGCAGAGAGTTTAAAATTCTCAGAGTAAATCAGGCGCTTTTGACCCGTTTTGGACTCCCTTTGGAAAAAATTATCCATCGATACTGCTACGAACTCTTTTATAGCCGTACAAGATTGTGCGAAGACTGCCATGTAAAAGAAGTCTTTGAGAGCGGCAAGCCGCGGATGCTCCAAAAACGAATTCCGGCACCCGACGGAAGCGAGCACATTTTCGAAGTACACTCTTATCCCATTAAAGATGAAGCGGGTCATACCATACAAGCTATCGAGCATGCGCGGGACATCACCGAACGTAAACACCTCGAAGACCAGCTCTTGTCATCCAAAAAATTCAATGAAAAGATCATTAACAGTATTACGGACAATCTTGTCGTGATCGACCCCAAGACCCTTCGCATTATTCAGGCCAATGAATCGTTCTGCAACCGCGTGGGCTTGGAATATTCTGACGTCATCACAAAAAAATGCCATGAGCTGATGCGAAACAGCATCGATCCCTGTGAGGTTAACGGGTTAGAGTGTCCGGTTCAGGATGCCATCCGCTTAAAGCATTCGTGTTTATCGGATAAAGTATATCCGGATGCCGACGGCGAGGACAGGGTGTTGCAGATCGCCTCTTATCCGATATTTGACGAAAACAATGAGATCAATTCGATTGTCCGGCTGGAACGCGATGTCACGGAAACGCGGGAAATGGAGAAAGCCCTGGCTTTGCGTTCAAAAGAACTGCAGCGTGCGCAACATCAACTCGAGGAACTGTTCAAAATTTCACGCCAAGTGAGCGCCAAGAATTCTTTATCAGAAATTATCGATTATGTTTGTGATATCGTTCAGGGTGTTTTCCCAGGCTCTGATCCTCTGATTTTTCTGTTGGATGCCGGAAGCCAGAGTATTTTGAGTTTAGAGGGGTGCAACCCCGCTGTGCTGGAACCATATTCAAAAGCGCTGCAGCAAATCGAGCAGTCCAAACTCATTCCGAACTTCTTCCAATATCTGCAAAAAATTAAGGAGTATCATATCGTCGATTCGAAAAATGCCAATGATATCCCACTTTTTTTGGATGCAATTTCAAAAAAATACGCCAATTGGTTCGGACTGCCAATTTCCTTGCCGCAACAATGCATCGGTTATTTTGTATTGGGATTTCCTTCTAATCGTGAATACTCCCGCGAGGATAGGCACTTTTTTTTAACCCTGTTCAACCAAGTTGCCGGCCATATTCGTCACCTTATTATCCATGAATCTGAAGTCAGTAACCTCCGACAAGGCGTTAGCGAGCGCGCGTCCCACGGCAAGATTATCGGTCAGAGCGATGAAATGCAAAAAATATATGAACTCATCGATCTGGTCTCTGCTTCCGATGCTATTGTATTAATAACGGGGGAAAACGGGACCGGAAAAGAATTGGTGGCTCAGGCTATACATCGGCAAAGCTATCGGAAAGATGGGCCTTTTGTGGTTGCCAATTGTTCGGCCTATTCACCGACCCTTTTGGAGAGCGAGCTTTTTGGTCATGAAAAAGGTGCTTTTACAGGCGCCATCAAAATGAAGAAAGGTCGCATCGAACGGGCCAAAGGCGGGATTTTATTTTTGGATGAAATCGGCGACATTGCGCCGGCCACTCAGGTTTTGTTGCTCAGGTTTCTTCAGGATCATTGTTTCGAGCGTGTCGGCGGAGAAGAAACCATGGAAGCGGATGTACGGGTATTGGCGGCGACCAATCGAGATCTCTACCGGGAGGCCGAAGCCGGTCGATTTAGAAACGATCTTTACTATCGGTTGAATGTCGTTACCATCCATTTGCCGCCGTTGCATGACCGCAAAGAAGATATTCCTTTGCTTTGTAAGCATTTCCTTAAAAATTTCAGCTTGAAGGAAGGCAAAGACATCCAATCGATTTCCCCCGGAGCCATGCAGGCCCTGTTGGATTACGATTGGCCCGGCAATGTCCGCCAACTTGAAAACGCTGTCAGTCATGCCGTTATTCTGGCTCAGGGTCCGGTTATTGAAAGAGAAAACCTGCCCCAATTCCTCAGGCAGTCCGCCGCCGAACCCTCCGCCAGTTCTCTTGCTGAAAATGAGCGGCGGTTAATCCTGGCGGTGCTTCATGAAGTTAACTGGAATAAGCATGAGGCCGCCCGTCGCCTTAAAATAAGCCGCAGCACCCTTTACAGCAAATTCCGCCGCCATCGTTTGGAAAAAGAGGTCCCATAGCGTATCAGATATGGACAAACAGGGTCCAATTCCGCACCATCTTTAAATCCTTACCAATAAGCCCTATACAGATTTTTTTGAAGCCATAGGGTTCGATTTCGTACACTCAGTTCGGTCTTTCATGAAAGGGCAGAGGGTGTCCTCGATAATGTTTCCTTTTTATAAATGAGATAACAATCTGAAAGTACATTATATTTAGACGAAGAACCTTAAATATTCATCGAATTTTTCATATCTGGCAAGATTCTTGAAACACACTTTTGATAGAACACCAAAAACGCTTTGGTGTTCTTCCGTCTAGTTTGGGCCGGTGAACACATAAACGACCACGCTCTCAATCCCAAAACAAAATGCAATGGCGTCATTTGTTTCTTAAGACGATCGTCCGACAAGTTTTTCTCAGTTGATCCATCATATAGATAAAGGAGTGACACTTTACCGTTAGCCGAATATGAAGTGGTGTTGTTGGCTGCTTACATTATCGAAAGGAGGTGAGAACAACCCAAAGAGACGTCTCCTCCCAACGAACGCGAATCTAAAATTAGTTAATTCTGAACGGATCATCGGGTTCGTTGCCATGTTGAAGAGAGGTTTGGATCTAGAGTCTAAAGCAAAACCAATTGATGGGAGGTTAAGATATGGCAGAAATAAGAGATGTAGAGATAAACAGCAGGGCGGATGCCCTTCCGCTGATGCGCCCTGAAATCAGGCCCTGGCCTGTTACGCCGCCGCCGTCTCCGGAAGAAGTGGCAAAGGTTTACGCCAAGCGGAAAGCAGATAGATTCGGCAAGTGGTGTGAGGACAACCTACGGTTTGAATACGGCTTTGGGAAACCCGAGGCGCTTCAGGGCATGAAAGTGCTATGCATGGGTTTGTACAGAATGGGAAACAAGTTCTGCTCATCACTTCTGGCAGAAGCCGGGGCCGAGGTGATTAACATCGAACCGCCCGAAGGAGATCCCTTAAGAAAACTGACTCCTTTTGGCCGGGAAGAGTTGATGCTCGAGGACAGAGAAACCGGCGAAAAGTGCGGCATGGATTTCATTCATGAGATGCGGAATAAATTTTCCATTACGTTGAACATCGAAACCGAAGAAGGAAAAGAGATTTATAAAAAACTTGCCGCCCATGCCGACGTGCTCATTGAAGAATATCCACCGGGTTATATGGATGAGCGGGGACTGGGCTACCGGCAACTTTCCGAAATCAACCCTAAACTGGTTTACTGCTGGATCGGTGTGCGCGGTTCATGGGGCCCTTACAAAGACAAACTCTCCAAGTTCGGCCAGTGGACCCTTGAGCCTTTCGGCGGCTGCGCCAATGCATTCGTGCACAACACCGGTTTCCCACAGGACCAATTGCCCAGGGGCAAAGGCGGAGACCCCACCCGTTCCGGTGTTTGGTTTGCCGACTATGCTGCCGGCGAACAAGGAGCGTGCAGCATTCTGGCGGCCCTTTTCTGGAGAAACAAGTTCAGCGGCGAGGGCCAATTCATCGAGGTCACCGGCGCTGAAACCCAGATGGACATTCTGGATTTTGATATCAGCTGGTATGGGTTCAACAAGAGCATTAAGGCCCGAACCGGCGGTTGGGATCCCAATCTGAATCAGTACGAGTGGAACCCCTGTAAGGACGGTTACATGATGATCGGCGGCCAGACCGACCGTCTCTGGTATCGCATCGGTCAGTGCATCGAGCGGGATGATATTCAGTTCGGCCGGTTGATTCACGAAGACCCCTTCCTCAAGGAGATGGGTGCCCGGAATGCGCTTCAAGCGTTGATTAAGACTTACACTATAACCACCCGCTGGCTGCGGGACATGAATCGGATTGAAGCCGAGCAAAAATTGCTGGAGTATGAGATTGCGGCCGGTCCGGTTTTGTTTATCGACGAGGTCTCCGAATTCCCCCACTTCAAATACCGTCCCTGGGTTTACACCATAGACAGCGACCAGTACGGGACCATTCTCTATTCGACGTCACCGAACGCATTCCAGTACAGGACGCCGCACCGGGTCAAGTGGATGGGAAGACCACTGGGGAAGGACAACTTTCTTAAGTACCTAAATTGGCTCGGGATGGGCCAAAATGAAGTCAGAGAACTCAAGAGCAAGGGGGTGATATAATGGCAAAAGATTTGAGAGAAACAAGGATAGAGGATCTGCCGGGCCCCAAGAGCAAGGAAGAGTTGGAAGAAATGAAAATGCCCTATGAGGAGTACTGCCGGGCGGCCTTCGATCCGGGCAACGAACACACCAAACCCGAGCCCCTGAAGGGCATCCGGTGGATGAGCACCACCATGTATATTTTTACTCCCCATTCCGTCTCCAACCTGGCGGAGCTGGGGGCCGAGGTGGTCAAAGTAGAGATGCCGAGGATGGGCGATCCCATGCGGCATACGTCTCCTTTCAACGAATGCTATCTGTATCCATTGCACGACACGCGGCCGATGACCGGTACCGGCATGGGGTATATGAACGCGAACCCCAACGAATACTACATCACCATGGATTATCACTTAGATGACATGAAAGAAGCCTTTTACCGGATGGTAAAGATGTTCGACGGGCTTACCGAGTGCTATCGCCCCGGGACCTTTGACAAGTGGAAACAGAGTTATATCTACCTTCAGGAGCTGAATCCCAGGTTCATCTATGTATGGGGTGGCGGTTTCGGCTACGGGCCCAAGGTTTTCGGCGGATCTTATGATATTCTGGGGCAGGCCCACGCCGGTCTTGCTTCCGTTACCGGCATGCATGAATTCATGGGCGGGCACTGCGCCAAGCATTCCAACTGGTGCATCGACTGGTATTCCGGCACCCAGATCAGTTTCGGGATTCTGGCGGCCATCCACTGGCGTGAAACCACCGGGCTGGGCACCATGATCGAGTTTTCCCAGGTGCAGGCGGCCACCCGGTGTCTGGGCTATGCCGCACCCATGTATGGCCGGTTCGGCATTGTGCGCCAGCGGTGGGGCAACTGGGATACCCAGCTCTGTGTACACGGCATCATTCTGTGCGGAAAATCTGATTTCCCTGATGTAAAAAATCCGCAGGACAAGCATGATGCCAGGTATGTCATGGTCTCCGCGTTCCAGGATGAAGACTTCAAGGAGCTGTGCGCCATTGCAGGAATGAAGGAACTTTACGGGAAATACAAGGCGCATAACGACAGAGTCGAGGGTGAGTCTCAGGTGGAAATCTACGCCGCTCTTGAAAAATGGGCCGAGGACAAATCCAGATCGCAAGTGGTCAAAATCTTGCAGGATGCCGGATTGCTGGCAGAGCCGGTAATGAACGACCGGGAAGTTTACGAATCCGAGCACTACAGGCAAAGGGGTACCATCCGTTGGATGGATGATCCCATTTTCGGTGACGTACTGACTCACAGCGGTTACAGTTCGGGATTGATGACCAAATCACCGAGAAGGCAAAACTGGATCTGGCGGCCGGTGGGGGCTGATAATATTAAAATTTACCATGAACTGCTCGGATATCCAACATCCACAGTCGAAGAATGGTATAACAAGAGCTGGATATAAAAAGAGGAGGAAGCCGTGTGTGATATCATCTGGTGCAAAAAAGAGATTAATGGGAAAAAGTGTAACACCGTTAATTACCTCGACCCGTACTGTTTTTGGAACTGGGAGGGAAAGGTAAACTGTGCCGAATGCAAAACGGTGTATTACATCCATATGATCCAGGGCTTCATGTACAGAGGACCGGAAGAAGTTGACGGAAAGCCGGACACCAGCCCGCTTTATGCGGACAAGCCGCTGGACGGTTACTCGAATTATCTGCCGGGTATTGAAGGCAGGACCCGACCGTATCAGTGCCTTCCCAGAGATGTTTATCTGGGCAAAGCCGACATGGTCAAGTTCAGCGCCAGGGGGAGACCGGTCAGGGGCTGGCGTCCACAGCCGCCGTCTGCCGGTATTGCCGGTTCCTTTGGTTTTGAATGGGATATCCAAAAACTATCTCCTGAGGTATGGGAGGAGTATCAGCAGAAATTGGCAAAAGGAGAAGTTAACGACTGGTAAGACATCAGAAAGGAGCGTTACATGGCACAGTTAACACCTGAAGAATTTCTGGATACTGTACTGGTTCCGGAAAAACAAAGTGATCATATATGTTGGCAGTGCAGGCACTTGAAACCGGTTCTCAAAGGTTCCAAGTTTCCGCCCGCAGACATTATCGGCTGGTGCAAAAAAATTTTTTGGCCCGATTACTGGTGCGTAGCAGACTTCAATGTCGTTAAAAAATGCTATGGATTTGACCAGAAAAAAAGGTAGGGTAAAAAATTTTCGCACCGGTGGTGGGACAAAATAACGGAAAAAGCGTTAATATATCCGAAGCATAAGCTTGGAACACGCTTCATCTCTGCTTGGCGCAGGTCATCATGATATCAGCGTCTCCAAAAGCTTATGCTTCGGCTTGGAAAAAGGAGGAAGAGCATGCCTGAGAAATGTCGTGTGGGTGTATGCGGATACGACCCCATGCTTGTAAAAGGATATTTGGCGACGGGGGCCCGAGCTTTATGGTGGCATATATCCGACGAGCTGTACGAGGAATTTGCCATGAAGCCGGGAATGAAGGTCTCCGGCAAACTGCTGAAAGTCTATAACGGGAAAGATGGGAAAGCATCCGCGACTCCCAATGAGCCCTTTGAATGGGAAACGGCCAAAGAGTCGGGTCTTGTGGTGGTGCTGCCGTCTAACGTCATTGCTAAATACAAGCTCACCGAATGTCACTTTCTGGAGATGCTTATTGAGAAAATCGGCGGCAAAGATGTTTACCCCGGCAAAGAGAAAATGAGTGAAAAATTCTGGCCCGAAGGCAAGCTGAAGCTGGATTTCGTGCTGGAGTATATCGAATAATACAAAATCGTTGGGACCGTCGGTGTGGGAGGGGCGACGAAAGAATATTTTTCACCCTCTTAAAAGAGCGTGTGTTCATTGTCTCGCAGACAAACTCCAAAAGAGTGTACCTAAATATTTTCCGAGCCCCTCACCAGCCCAACTTAGCTCTGAAGCCCCCCGGCTTTTGCAAGATTAGGGTGAATCGTGCCCTATAATTCCGCCGGGGAAAACAAGCAGCCGCTCCTACTTATCTTCGTTACGGAAAAGGCGTGGATCATTTTCGCCGATCCGTTATGATTGTGTGATATTTTTACCGTCACCTTCCGGGCCTGGAATGTATATCCTATCTACCCCATGACGAACAGAGAGGCACTCTCAGGTCTTTGAGAGAGACCGGTCGAAATTTAAAAAGCAAAAAGACATTGAATGGTTACATGCAAAAAATTCCAATCTTCGTACTCATTTCAAATGAAAAACTCAAGAGTTATATCATTGATTTGTGTAGTAAAAACAACCTCCGTACGTTTACGGGAGCTGATCTCGAAGAACTCGTAAAAAATATTAAAAAAAAGTCCGGCGCCGTCGTTGTTATGGACTACGAAATCGTTAACGCTTATGGCGCGAGGATCTATTCAAGAATTAATGTTGCCTGCCCCGGCTGCAACCTTCTTCTGCTTTGTGATCAAGACCATCGTGATATTATCAAGGAAGCCGTAGCGCATGATGTGTATGCGTGCATTCTACCGCCTTATGAGGAATGGGAGGTATTGACCATGATCCGGAACATCATCGCCAAAGAGAAACTTCAGGACCAAAAGAAGTTTTATAAGAATAAAGAGTTTAATAGAGATCGAATTCATTAAAAAACACCGCATGCCATTCACTCCAAAACCCTCCACAGATCCATCGATCTATTCCAAACTTGACTTCATGATCGTAAGGTAGCGATCAGTCTCAAGGGATTGCTTAAGAGTGACAGCGCGGATCGAATATCTGTACACACGATATCTGCCGAAGCCAGGGTTTCAAAAGCGGCGCCTTCTCCTGAAACAATCGCTACGCCTAATACTGATGCCTTGAGCATCAATCGATCGTTTGCGCCATTGCCCATGCTGACGGTTTTGTCACATCCGATTTTTTCTACAAAATCCAGCTTAGCCACATCTTGACGGTCCAATGGTATGACGGCCAGGTTGCAATCGATATCCTTTAGCGCTTTTTCGACGCTTCCGAATGTGTCGGCGGTGATGACATGGATGGTCAGTTTCTGAGAAAGTTCGGCCAGACGATCCTTAACACCGTCAATTAACGCACCGTCAAATGCGATGGTGCCGTTGTAATCCAGAACGAGATGTTCTATCCGAAATTTTTTATTCCCAGGAACGTCAATTTCGATCATCATATCACCATTGTTGAATGTGTCTAATTTCAAGGATAAAAAAGATGCCGTAAGATCAGCTTGCCGGCATGGCAATGAAATATGCGAAAAGGTTTTTCGGGTTATAAGACGAAAAATTATTATAGCGGGTTTTTTGGATCAGAGTATATACCGAACCGCTTCATCCTGTTCCAGATGGTCACCCGTGTAACTCCTATGATTCTGGCTGCTTCCGACTGATTTCCGTTTGTTTTTTTAAGGGTCTCTATAAGTTCCATTTTCTTTATCTCTTCCCTGTTAAAGGACGGTTGCTTGCCGACTCCCAGTGATGTCTTCTTATGAATGATGTTCAGCGGCAGGTGGTGTGGTTTGATCATCGTTTCCTGACAGGTGACAAACGCATATTCAAAAGCGCCCTTTAATTCTCTCACATTGCCCGGCCACCAGTAACTCACCAACGCGTCCATTGTATCGTTACTTATGCCCTGTATGTTTTTACCACTTTTTAGTTGATTTTTGCGAAAAAAGAATTCTGCTAAAAGCGGAATGTCTTCTATTCTTTCTCTCAAAGGCGGCAGGTTGATGGGGATGACATTAATTCTAAAATAAAAATCTTTCCGAATAACGCCTTCATCCACCAGCTTTGTCAAATTCCTGTTTGTTGCTGAAATAATACGAACATCAACAGAGATGGATTGACTGTCGCCCACGCGCTCTATCATTTTGTCTTCAATTACTCGTAAAAGTTTTACCTGTGTGGAAAGGGGTAAATCACCAATTTCATCAAGAAAGATATTGCCGCCATGGGCCTTTTCAAACCGGCCTTCCCTGCTTTTATAGGCACCCGTAAAAGCGCCTTTAACGTGTCCAAAAAGCTCACTTTCAAGAAGAGATTCCGTCAATGCAGCGCAATTGACCTTGACAATGGCGCCTTTTTTGCGATCACTAATCTCGTGGATCGCTTTACAAACCAGTTCTTTCCCGGTTCCGCTTTCACCGTATATAATCACGGGCGCATCAGATTGGGCGGCATTTTCAATCAAATCGAATACCTGGCGCATGGAATGAGAAACGCCGATCATTCCATGAAATCCGTCTTTTGATCTGAGCTCCCGGCGAAAGGCTGCAATTTGGTTATCTTTTTTAATAATTTCAGTAATATCTGCGATGGTTTCAACTGCACCGATCAGCTTGCCTTTGGCGTCATGAAGAATGGAGGCATTTTTTAATGCATGGATGAGGCTGCCGTCTTTTTTTACCAGCGTGCACCTTCGTCGATCCATGTTCCCGGTATCAAACAATACACACCACTGGTCACCTTTCTTTTTACGGGCCATTACAAACAAATTACAGTTTAACACATCACACGTTTTTCCGATAAGGTCGTCTTTTGAATAGCCGGTAATCATTTCAAAGGCTTTATTCACTGAAATGATGCGACCTCGGGTATCCAGAATCATGATACCGTCTTGAATCGTGTTCACAACCGTTTTCCAATATCTGTCCAACTCCTCTTCGACCATCAAATTTCCCCTGTTAAAATTTAATAGGTGTAAAATTTGGTTTTTTAGCATTTTAACAGGTTGATGGCAAGGGACATTTACACGAGATATTTTCTGAAACAGTTGCAGGTCAAGATATTATCGTATAATCGATATCAAGGAATTCATCCCATTTAATATGGCACTGAATTTGCAGAAAACCTTGACCATAAAAAAAAAAAGGAGTATTTGAGGTTTGAAACATAAAGCGGATCATATCCTCGATTGCAGAGGATCGATCTCGGATATTTCTCTATTGAAGTTGGTGCAGAGATTTAGAGAAATGAAACCGAATGAAGTTTTAGAAATACTTGGAAGCAATTTAGATGCTCGCAGCGATCTATTCAAAGTTTTACCGAATGATTCCTATGAGTTGATTTTTTTAGATGTTGTTGAGGAAGGGGACTATTTTTATCAAATTCAATTAAAAAAGAAAAAATAGGATGAAACGATGCCAGGAGAATCCATTACAATCAAAGGTAAAAAAGAAAGCGTTTTTTTAGACAAGGTAAAAAAACTTCTTCCGGAAGGCGGAAACCTCAATCTCTGTTTGACCTGTGGCGCCTGTTCTTCCGGATGTCCGGCCACCGGCCTGGAAGACATGGATCCTAGAAAGTTTCTCAGGATGGCGGCCCTGGGCATGGATGAAGAAATTTTAAGTACCCCTTGGGTATGGATGTGTACCATGTGTCAGCGGTGTATTTATGTCTGTCCCATGAAAATCGATATCCCGCAACTGGTCTATAATGCGAGGGCATCATGGCCCAGGGAGCAGCGTCCCAAGGGTATCCTGGGGTCCTGTGATATGGCACTGAGAAACGACAGTTGCAGCGCCATGGGAACGTCCGAAGAAGACTTCAAATTTGTGGTTGAAGACGTCCTGGAGGAATATCGGGAGGCGCAGCCGGAGTTTGAGGATATGGAGGCGCCCATCGACAAACCGGGTGCCGAATTCTTTTTGAACCAGAATTCCAGGGAGCCGGTGACCGAACCGGACGAACTGGTTCCCTTATGGAAAATTCTTCACCTGGCCGGTGTGGATTGGACGTATGGCAATAAAGGCTGGGCGGCGGAAAACTATTGCATGTTTCTGGCGGACGACAAAGCCTGGGAGCACATTACCCGGACCACGGCGAAACAGGCGGATGACCTGGGATGTAAAATCTTTCTCAATACCGAATGAGGGCACGTTACTTTCTCAGTCCGGGCCGGACTGAAAAAATTCAACATCGAGCATAATTTCGAGGTTAAGAACATCTATGAATACTATGCCAAATGGATCCGAGAAGGAAAACTGAAGGTTAATTCAGACTGGAACAAAGATTTAAAGATCAAGTTTACGGTTCAGGATCCGTGCCAAATCGTGCGAAAAAGTTATGGCGATCCAATTGCGGAAGATCTGCGCTTTATCGTCAAATCAGTCGTGGGGGAAGAAAATTTTATCGATATGATTCCCAACAGGTCGAATAACTACTGCTGTGGGGGCGGCGGCGGCTTTCTGCAATCCGGATATACGGACGCGCGTCGTGCCTACGGCAAGCTTAAAGCCGATCAGATTCTGGCGACCAAAGCCGATTACTGCATTGCGCCTTGTCACAATTGCCATGCCCAAATTCACGATTTGTCGGACCAACGCGATCATGCGTGGGGTACGGTACATTTGTGGACGTTGATATGTCTTTCCCTGGGGATTCTTGGTCCAAACGAACGTGAATATTTAGGAGACGATCTCAAAGAAGTTCTAGTCTTTCACCCGGAATCGGCAATGTAGCCAATGGTCCAGCAAGAGAAGATAAGGACCTTTCATCCATTTAGTGTCCATCCATAAATGAGGATTTTTATTCAAGATCAAGACATGCGAAAAAAATAACCACAGGCATATGTGTAATATTCCGAGGATTATTTTTTGAGGATAACACAGAAATTGGGCAAAAAGACCATTTATGGATGGACACTATTTAACGACATCTGAATAATGACACAAGAGGAAGGGAGCTTATGAGTTTTCGGAAACGATTAACATCAGGTGAATTTGTTGTGCTGGCTGAGATGAATACACCCAAGGGTGTGGACATATCTGAGCTTGCCAACAATGCACGCCGAATTAAAGGGCGTGTGGATGCCGTCATTGTTCCGGACATGGAAAACGGCATCATGCGAATGAGTGCACTGGCCGGTGGTGTTCTCATGCACCAGCAGGGGGTGGAATCCATTATTAACGTCTATTGCCGGGACCGCAACCGGATGGCGCTTCAAGGCGATATCCTTGGCGCCCATGTACTTGGCATTCAAAACCTCGTTGTTGTCCACAGTGAAGAAATGGTCAAAGGTGATCATCGAGACGCAAAACCGGTCGATGACATGGACGAACTGGAGCTGCTGGGCGCCATTCAATCCTTACAGCAAGGGGTAGACATGGCAGGTTTCGACCTGAATGGGAGTCCCTCTTTTACCGTGGGATGCACCATTGCTCCCACAGGTAACCGTGATGCCTTTGACGAAGAACTGTCGCTCGCAAGAAAAAAGATTGAGGCGGGAGCCCGGTTTGTAATTACCCCTCCTGTTTATGATTTGGATCGCTTTGCTACGAATATGGATGCGTTTAAAACATTGGGGGTGCCGATTATACCCACGGTTTTTCTTATAAAATCCGTGGGAATCGCCAGATACATTGCCAACTACGAACCCGGGGCCCATATTTCAGAAGATTTAATCAAACGGATTCGAAAAGCGCCGGATACAGAAACTGAATGTCTCAAGATTGCCGGAGAGATCATTGTTGGCCTTAAAAAAATGTCTCAAGGCGTTCAAATCGTCACCCTCGGCTGGGAATACCGGCTTCCTGCGATTCTGGATTATGCAGGAATTTGACGGTGAAGCTGGCGTTTTTTTGTTCAATAACGAACAGGATTTAAAGGCAAAAATAATTATAATCCCATAAAAAAATAAGATAAGGGTACAAATGCAAGATCAAAATACGCTCAAACAAAAGAATACGGTGCTCGTAATTGGCGGGGGTGTTGGTGGTATTCGTGCCGCCATGGATCTGGCTGAATCGAAACGGAATGTTGTATTGATCGATAAGGCATATTCCATCGGTGGGCTGATGACCCAGCTGGACCGTACCTTTCCCACCAATAATTGCGATTTGTGTACTCTGTCTCCCAATTTGTCTGAAAGTGGTCGTCAATTGCATATCGAACTTATGGCAATGACCCAAGTCGCCGAAGTCCAAGGGGAGGCGGGTAATTTTAAACTAAAATTAATCACCGAACCACGATTCATCGATCTGGAAAAATGCACGGCATGTGGAGATTGTTATAGCCAGTTTCCCGAATGTGTCCGTTTTTCGCCGGGTCTCGATCATCGTGCGCCCACCTGCATGCGGTATCCCCAGGCAATACCCCATGCCTTTTCCATTGATATAGAAAAATGTCAAGATATTGATGGATTGGTGAAGGTTTGCAAGGCTGGTGCCATCCTTCCTGAAGACACCCAAAAGGTCCGGGAAGTAGAAGCCGGCGCCATTGTCCTTGCGCCGGGAGCCGAGGTGTTCGACCCCGGCAAATTGGATAGTTTGAGTTATGCAGCAAACCCTGATGTGGTGACCAGCCTGGAGTATGAACGCATATTATCCGCATCCGGCCCTACCCAGGGTGAGCTTGTTCGGCCTTCAGATGGAAAACAACCCAATAAAATAGCTTGGATTCAGTGTGTGGGATCGCGCAGTCTTCATGAAGGCGCTGCCTCATATTGTTCCAGTGCTTGTTGCATGTTTGCATTAAAAGAAGCCATCGTTACCAAGGAGCGCTTTCAGGATTCCATTGAAACCTCCATCTTTTATATGGACATGAGAACATCTGGTAAAGACTATGAATTGTATTTAAACCGGGCCAAAGACGATTACGGTATTCGCCTGGTAAGAAGTCGCCCCCATAGTGTTTTACATGATCCGGAAACAGGGTCTCTGTCCATTATCTATACTCCCCATGACAGCAATGCCAATGTCACCGAAGAT
>JBAUWG010000227.1:0-8050 GCA_049583675.1 Desulfobacterales bacterium
TCACTGGAGATGCGGATGAAATGCGGCATCGGGATCTGCGGCCGGTGCAACATCGGCAAGGAATACGTGTGCAAGGACGGACCGGTCTTTACCCTGGATCAGCTCAATCAAATGCCCAAAGAATACTGATTATCCCAGTTTACCCCTTGATAATCCGGGGCAGGATTAATTGGTGATGGGGGCAGATGGATTTGGGATTCTGGTAGGCGGCTCCGGCAAATGCAACAAGGTATTTCCTCAAATCGCGTATCAATACAATTTCGTCGATCATCCCGGTTTTTGCGCAAAACAGCGGCCTTGATTTTTCGTGGTATTCTTTGGCCAGTTGATTCATCTTTTCGATGATCGGCTCCAAAGGCCTTCCCGCCTCTTTTTCCTTGACCAGCCTGCGGGAGTAAGTGGCCACCGCAGCCGTTTCTCCATGCATGACATATATTTCGGAGGCGACGGTTCCGATGGTAAAGGCATTATGCCGGTTGGCAGTGGGGCCGCCCATGAGATAGTGGGCGGATGCCGTTCCTTTTCTGAGCAGCAGCAGCATCATAGGGATGTCCGTCTGCTGGATGGAGTAGACCAGTCCCTGGGCCAGCCCCAATAATTCCGCTTTTTCGGCGGCGTCCCCCACATCCAGTCCGGAGCTGTCCTGGAGCCAGATGATGGGAATCCGGTCTCTGCCGCACAGCGTCACGAACTCATTCATCTTTATCAACCCCTGTCGGTAGAGCTTCCCGCCCATACCCGGGTAGTCGGCGTACTCCGGATAATTTCTGCCAAGATATTCCTGCCGGTTACCGATGCAGGCCAATAAGAATCCGTCGATTTTGCATAATCCCGCATACACTTCAGGACCGTAATCCGGACGAAATTCCATGTGTTCGCTGCCATCCACCAGCCGGGCCAGAACCTCTTCAAAATCATATACCCTTTTGGGATTTAAGGGTATCAAACGGGACAGATCGTCCATGGGGAATGCGGGTTCTTTGGGTTCGGCGACCCGGAAAAATTCAGGAGCGTATGCCGGCATATCTTTCATATAACTCTTGAGCGCGTCCAGCACACCGGTTTCATCTTCAAAGACATATCTGAAAAAGCCGGTTTCATTATAGTGGACATTCACCGAACCCGGGGGTTTGGCTTTGAATTGCTTTGCTTTTGCGATGATTTCTTCTGCAGCCTCTAAATCAAAGGCGCCTTTGGGTGCCATTCCGCTGACGATGCCGATTCCGCCCACAGCAATATTGCAGTCTTTGTGGGCAAAGAGGATGGTGGGACTGATGCTCTGGTATCCGCCGCCGGCGGGGTTTGTGCCGTAAATGCCGGCAAGCACCGGAATTCCCATCATTTCCAGCTCGGCATGCCTGAAAAACGGTGTTCCGGCCCCGCGACGATTGGCGTAGAATTTTTCCTGTTCAGTCAATTTGGCGCCGCTGCAGTTGACCAGCCAGACCAAAGGGATATTCAGACGCTTGGACAGATCGGTCACCCGAAGAATATTTTCAGACTGGCCCGGAAGCCAGGCACCGGCCATGACCTTGTTGTCAAAACCGATAATCACGGCCCATTTACCGGAAATCTTTCCGAGGCCGTCGATGACATTGGTGGTTCCTTCCACATTGCTCATCGGGTTGTAAAGGGTATGCAAGGGGCGCCAGGTCCCGGGATCGACAAGGTATTCAAGTCGCTGCCACACCGTCATCTGCCCCCTGGCATTGATTTTTTCCTCAGAGAAACCCGCCAGTTTCACCCGATTCACTTCTTCTTGTATTTCATCTTCGGCTTTTTGGATGCCGGCGAGATTCGCTTCGGTACTCTTAACCCGCCCTTTTTTCAATGCATGGCCGAATGTCGTCATTTTTTCAAAATAGGGCCTCATGGTTTAAACCTCGATATGCTTTTTGTCGATAACGGCTAAAATGTCGTTTTCCGTTACGTCATCCCCTTCCTTGACGCTGACTTCCTTAATCACACCGCTGCAGGGGACAAATATGGGAGTTTCCATTTTCATGGCCTCAATGACCAGGATTTCCTCGTCTTCTTGAACTGTATCTCCCGGTTTTATCTTCAGTTGAAATACCTTCCCGTCAAGTGGCGCCAAGATTTTCTGTGTCATCGCCTGCCTCCGTTTTAAAAGGATACATTCACAACAATATAGGGTTTTTCAATATTTTTAAAGATAGTATTTGAAGTTGATTATCAAATCAAGTATGTTTTATTGTGTTAGTTTCATTGGCTAAAATTATCTATATATAAATTAATCATTATGGAACCCATAAAAATCGGTATTATCGGTGTCGGCAATTGTGCAAGTTCGCTTCTGCAGGGAATTATTTACTACCGAGAAAAAAGCCGGGATAACGCCATCGGCATTTTGAATTGGTCCATCAACGGCTACATGCCTCATGACATAAAAGTTGTTTCGGCATTTGACATTGATCGGCGGAAAGTCGGCAAAGATGTTCATGACGCCATTTTTGAAAGACCGAATTGCACTCAAAAATTTGTGGATCGAATGCCGGGCGCGGGCGTTAAAGTGTCCATGGGCAAAATATTGGACGGTTATTCCGCACATATGAAAAATTATGAATCGGATTATACCTTTTTGCTTTGTGACAAAAAGGAACCGAATAAAAATGATGTTATCGATATCTTAAAACAGTCCGGCACGCAAATTCTCTTGAATTATTTGCCGGTTGGGTCTGAAGCGGCTTCAAGGTTTTATGCCGAATGCGCCCTGGATGCCGGTGTTTCATTTATCAACAACATACCCGTGTTTATTGCCAGTGATCCGGTTTGGGCCGAAAAATTTAAATCCAGGGGAATCCCCATCATCGGTGACGATATCAAATCCCAGCTCGGCGCAACCATCGTTCATCGTGCGTTGGCAAACCTGTTTGAAAAACGGGGCGTGAAACTTGAAAAGACCTATCAAATCAATACAGGTGGCAACACCGATTTTTTAAACATGCTGAACAGAGATCGGCTCGATAAAAAAAAAGAATCGAAAACAACGGCAGTACAGGCTGTTTTAAACAGAAAACTTAAAGACCGCGACATTCACATTGGCCCCAGTGATTATGTCCCCTGGTTGAATGACAACAAAGTGTGTTTTATTCGAATGGAAGGCAGACTTTTCGGCAATATTCCCATGAATGTCGAGCTTCGATTGTCTGTGGAAGATTCACCCAATTCCGCGGGTGCAGCCATCGATTGCATCCGGCTTTGCAAACTCGCCATCGAAAAAAATATCGGCGGCGTATTAGAAGCCCCGTCAGCCTACTATTGTAAACATCCGGCGGTTCAATATACGGATGATGTTGCATTTTCAATGGTAAAAGATTTTATTTTCAATAAATAAGTTTTCATAAAAAAATCCACGTTTTTCAAAGGTCTCAATTCACCCTAATGGTAAAAACCGAAATCCCCCAGCATGCAGGCACGCGCATTTCTTTGGTTCGACATGGCAGTGTGCAGAATCCATCCCATATTTTTTACGGCCGTTTGCCGGGATTTTCCCTCAGCAAAAAAGGGCGTCGGGAAGCGGCTGTAACAGCCCTGGCGTTAAAAAACCTTAAGATTGAGGAACTATTCAGCAGTCCTTTGCTTCGCTGCCGCCAGAGCGCCGGCGAAATACGTCCTCACCATCCCCGGCTTAAGCTGAGGCAATCGCGATTGATTACAGAAGTGTTTACGCCGTTTCAGGGACTGCCTTCGAGTATGGTTCGTTCCAGGGGCGGAGATGTTTATACGGGCATCGATCCGGAATACGAGCAGCCCGAAGACATCTTGAAAAGGGTTCAAAAGTTTTTATTCAGAACGCGCCGAACCTGTTCCGGGAAACATGTGGTTGCAGTGACACACGGTGACGTCATTTTATTCATGGTGCTGTGGGCGGGCAATTTTGCGGCAACGCCGAAAAACAAGAAAAGATTCAAGACGTTAGGTATTTTAGAAGAATATCCTGCCACATCGTCGGTTACGACATTTTCTTATACGACAGATTTACAAGATGAGCGTCCGTCAATCGCCTATTTTAACCCGGCGATCCATATGCCGCGTTAATCCTGTCCGGCCGTTTATGCGGCTGTAAAAGTTTTTGGGTGGGGTGCAGGGAATTTTATGGATGATGATGTTTAATGGGGCGCTTTGACCTGATGGAAAGCTTCGGCCACTTTGAAATCAGTCCCTTGCGCCATCTTCCGGCACCGCTCTAACAGCCATTTTGCAAGATCCGGAATTCCCATTTGATCGATTTGGCTTTTGTGGCAGCGCAATGCCCTCAGTTTAAGATCAAAGGTTTCGCTGATGTCAATATGCAAATTGACGTCTTCGGTTCCAAAAAACAGGATCTTTTTCACTTTATGGGGCATGAGCCCTTCTTGGATTAAATCCGGGTATGCCAGAATATCTCTTGCATAAGGATAGACCGCATCCAGCACCACCTGCCCGGTGATGCGATGGTCTCTATGCCAGATGTAACGCCGGTAAGGATCCATTGTCACGATCATCTCCGGTTTATATATTCGGATTTGTCTCACGATCGCTTTGCGAAAATCCGGCGTATCTTCAAGGCCCTGGTCAGGATATCCAAGGACAACGACATCAGAAACACCCAACACGGCAGCAGCGTCTTTTTGCTCTTTTTCTCGAATTTTTGCAAGCTGCTGCGGGGGGATGTCCGGATTGTCGGCGCCCTTGTCGCCGCTGGTACATACCACATAAACCACCCGCTTGCCTTCCCGGACCCACTTGGCGACAGAACCGGCGGCACCGAATTCCGCGTCGTCCGGATGTGCCGTGATAACCATTACTTCGTATTTATCAGACATATTGAATCACACCTTTTTTGTTTATTTTGACAATCTGATAATCAGCGCCAAAAATAGTAAATAGTAAATAGAAAAGAGTAAATAGAAAAGAGTAAAGGGAAAAGAGTAAATAGTAAAGAAGGAAGCCTCGGATGAAAACGGATAAAGACGAATAAAAATAATAACATTCATGTTCATTTGTGTCCACTTGCGGTGATCTATTTTCTATTTTCTACTTCCTATTTCCTGCTGGTAAAGACCGGTATGCGTCTAAAAGCAAAGAAGCGGATCTTTCCCACGTAAACTCGGACACGGAAGCCCGAATTATTGCAGGTGGGAGACCGTTTTGCTTTTGCTTTGCCAAGACGGCCTCGATACACTCGGCAAAACGGCGAGGATCAGAATCCGCCGCTACATATCCCGTAACCCCGTCTTTAACAATCTGTTCCATGGCCCCGACCGGAGTCGTGACAACCGGCGCTCCGCAGGCCATTGCTTCCAGCGCCACGAGACCGAAGCTTTCGTAATATGACGGTACAGCGAGAACATCGGCAGCACTGTAATACAGGGGCAGGATTTTCTGATCGACCCTTCCGGCAAACATCATGCGATCCTGGATATGAAACGCCTTTGCTTTTTTCTTTAAGTCTTGAGCCATGGGAGAGCGTTCGCCGTCTCCCCCGACCATAACCAATATGGAGCGGAGAGGGTGCGTCATGAAGCTAAGGGATTTGAGCAATCGATCCAGTCCTTTAATCGGCGTAAACCGACCCACGTAGAGTATCATGGGATCATCGATGGGTAATGTCAACTGCCGGCGGGCGGAAATTTTATCTTGCGGCTTAAAACGTTCAAGATCGACACCACATGGGACAATTCGGATGTTACCACACGGTGCGTCATAACATTGGATTAAATATTCTTTGTCTTTTTGGGTGGGAACGATAATCCGGTCGCATTGCGTTGCCAATTTTCTTTCATTGGCCAGACGCAACGCTGATGCATCTTCCTTAGAACCGGTTAAATTTTTCACGGCGCCGATGGTATGGTATGTGATCAAGTGATTCGCATTCCAGGATGATTGAAGCTTGAGCCCTAAAACCCCTGAGAGCCAATAATGGCTGTGGACGATGTCATATGCGATTTTTTTTTGGATGCGAAAGGATTCCAACTCGTTAATTAGTCTCGGCAAGGCCTCAAAGAGCGAAGATTTGGGGATATTGTGATGTGTGCCTCCTGATAAACGGATGAGACGAACGTTGTCGTATAAATAAATAACCGGTTCGGAGTTGCCGGCATTGTGCTGAGTGAAAATGTCGACATGATGCCCTTTTCTGCCCAATTCTTTGGCTGTTTCCCGAACATAAACGCTCATACCGCCTGTATCTTGGGTTCCCAATGCACCAATTGGACTCGAATGAATGCTGAGCACGGCAATTTTTAATCCCATTTTTTCCCTTCAAGGTCGATCTTTAAGCGATACAGCGGGACCGGGGTGCTTCCCAATCGTTTTTTATATCCTTCATCCCCCTTCAGCAAATCGTATCGAAGTTTTTCCTGCCCAATGCTGTCTTTAATACTATATACTTTGCTGAGAAACCCGACACTTAAATTGCCGAATCTGGGATCATATCCATTATTATACAAATAAATCGTATCATTGTAATCAAAGCACATGACACCGGCCGCCGGCACCTGATCGATGTCCAAAAAAGACATTTTCAGAAATCCTTGCCGGGCCGTTCTTTGAGCCAATAATTGAAAAAAAGATACCATCTGATCGGTTAAAAATTCAGATTTGTCCGGTCGGCTGGCTTTAAACATTGAAAAAAAAATATCCATATTTTCTGAAATTTCATCCGGTCGCTGAAGGACACGATATCCGATTTGACCCGCCTCGTTCAAGCGTCTTAATTTTCGGCGGATCTCATGGCGCTGCTTACCTCCGAGGATGTTCAGATATGTTTCCCATGTGTCGGGTAATTTTATTTCATAGCTGTAAGCCACCTGGTCGATAACCACAGCATGTCCCATTTGTTTGGCGAGGTTCGGCAATTCGATCAGGGACACGGCGTCGGGTCTTAATGCGGCCAATTCAAGCGTCTGTATCCTCTGATTTTTAAGGTGGGTTAAAATGGCCTTGAAGAATTCAGGGTGATGATGCGGCGTGACGATCATATCCTGGTAATCGCACACATTTTCCCCGCCCATAAATCGCGCTGTTTTTTCTTGTATACATAAAGGGGCAATGCCGATGAGTTTCCCTTGACGATATCCCGCCAGGATTTGGGGGGCATCATTTTCTCCGAAAGTCTCCTGCCATGTTTCCAGCCACAGCGGAAGAACAAACAAACAGTTCCAGTCGAGATCCAAATCCTTGTCTAAAAAAAAAGACCCTAGACCTTCAAGGAATTCTGTTTGGATGATAATTTTTGGGTTATTGAGGTTCACGGACATTCTTAAATGAATTCTCGTTAAATTTATTTTTCATGGACGGCAACCCGTTGACCGAGTCTTGCCGACCTGGCCAACGCATCCAGTACTCGCATATTTTGTATGCTGTGGTTCGGCTCAACCAACGGTGATGCCCCATGGAGGATGACATCTGAAAAATGTTCAACCATCAGCCGATACTCGTCGGCACCCGGAATCACTTCTTGCCTGCCGATTTCCTCATTTCTGCCGCGATAAACATAGGTTGCATCTTTTTCCCATGGAATGAACGCATTGTGAGGAAGTTCAATGGAACCGGTTTCGCCGACGATGGTGTAGGTTTGCTGGAGTGCACTGATAAAGCTCGCTTCAATGCTTGCCAGTCCCCTGTTTCGAAAGTGCAAAACACCGACCGCGTGGGTATCGACACCTTCTGAGTTAAAATGAGCAGCAGCCTGAACGCTTTCGGGATTTTCTCCCATCACCCATCGTGCGACACTGACACCATAGCATCCTACATCTAAAAGGGCGCCGCCGCCCTCTTTTTTCAGACGGACATTTTCTTTTTTCTTTAAAATCTGTTCTTCAATATGAAAGCAAAACGAAACGCGAACAAGCCGGGGGACGCCGATCTTCCCCTGAGAAACCAGATTGTGGATGGCTCTGCTGCGTGGATGAAACCGGTACATGAGCGCTTCCATGAGATGCAAACCATTTTCCGATGCAACCGCTGCCATTTCCATGGCGTCGGCAGCATTACAGGCCAAGGGCTTTTCACATAATACATGTTTTCCGGCTTTTAAGGCTCTGAT
>JBAUWG010000228.1:0-2556 GCA_049583675.1 Desulfobacterales bacterium
TCCCGGTATTATCCGACAGGCCATGGGTTTACTGGTCATTAAGGAACCGTATGTTTTAAAAGCCGAACAAGAAGGATCGGTGATATGCTATCTGGTTGAAGGAACAACCGTTGGAACTTCGAGTGAAATTCCCGCTGATGTCACTCAGATCTATCGGGTATGCTGGGATCATGGGCGCATCGTTCTTTTGGAGTTCTTCGGTTCCAAAAGCAGAATGCATAATGAGGTTATCCCGGAAATGAAAGAATGCATGCGCTCTCATACAACCCCCAAAGAATATGAGGCGGTCATTAAAAAGTATGCCGATCCCGGTATTATCCGACAGGCCATGGGACTATTGGTCATTAAAAAACCGTATGTGGTAAAGATGGAAAAGGAAGGCCCTGTTACGACCTACACGGTGGAAGGCATAACTGTTGGCAACTCCAGCGAAATCCCCGCTGATATCGTTCAGGTGTATAAGGTGGGTTGGGAAGGTGGAAAAATTGTTTCGATAGAATTTAAAGGCCCAAAAAAATAGAACGGTTTGTCGTGGAATATGTCTAAAAAATGATGGGCTTCTTATACGGGGCCGTATAACATTATCTATCTGGCGCTATGCGGCCTGGATTTTAAATCGACAGCGTCATAAGAATTTTTGAATTTTAGTATTTCTTCAATGAAACTGAATCAGTTATATCCGAATGATATTTTATCTTCTCCGGAGCAGGGGATTCAGGAGTTGATGCGAGGGATTTTAGTCCGCACAAATTTTGTACCGGGTGTGCGCCATGTCATCGGATGGCGAGGATTGAAAGAATCCTTTACGAGCGTAGAAGGTTGGACGGCAAAGATCAAGAGTTTTTCAGGTGTTTTCGGGATGTATTATGATTCGATCGAAACGGTTGATGAGTGGATGGTTGGTCGATTTATGTTGAGCTATTTCCCGGATCCGCAGGAAGATTTGGTCGAAAATTTTTCTCTTCGCGCTGGCGCCTATACGCAAAGAGCAGACTATCTATCGCATATACGGGATTTTTTATTATATCCGCAGCTTTGTGAGCTTTTCAATATCGGCATTATCGATCTGGGTATCGAAAATACCGACCATGCCCTGATTCTCGGACTGAAAAGTATTTCCCAACAGCGATTGATTGCTAAAGACGGGGTTATATTACCCTATGAAGACCGGATGGTTGAGCTCATTAAGCCGGGGGGCTGTGATCAAAATTTCCCCTCATACAACACGGCCTCGGCCTTTTACCAAGTTTTGGCGGCCTCTTTTTCTTTTAATCTAGATGAACCCCCTGCTTATTTGAGATATTTACGTTGGCCAGGAAAAGAAATCGTCTATGACGCCTCCGGCCGTCACTGGGAAAAACCATCAGATGATTCCGACGGAGAATCCTTATACCTGGGTTACGGGAAGGTCGATTTTAAAAAAATCATCGATACGACCATCAACAAAATGGTTTCATTCAAACAAGATATTATCTGGGAAAAAGGCAGGCAAGTCATACCGGAATATAAAGATGCACTCTGGTGGAAAGCCCATCAAATCAGAGATTATAAAACCCTTGATAAAAAAATTCTGGGGATTGATGACAGGCCGCAGCTCATTGTGCTGACCGGTTTTTTAGGTTCAGGCAAGACCAGCTTTTTACGGCATTTTATCGAATACCAGGTTCAACTGAATCGGTTCGTGGCCGTTATTCAAAATGAGATTGGCGACATCGGCCTGGACGGAAAATTGCTGGACCATGATTATGCCCTGACTGAAATTGACGAGGGGTGTATTTGCTGCACATTGGTTGGTAATCTTAAAATCGCTATCAATCAGATCTTATCAAGCTTTCATCCTGACTGTATTATTGTAGAAACCACAGGCTTAGCCAACCCCTATAATTTATTGGATGAAATATCAGATGTCGAGGATCTGGTTCGATTTGATTCAGTAACAACGATTATTGATGCGATGAACATAGAAAAATCATTGAAAGATTATGATGTTGCGAGAGATCAGATCCAAGCGGCGGATATCTTATTATTGAACAAAAGAGATCTCGTAACAAAAGGACAACGGACATCTATTCATCAGAAATTGAGAGATATTCATCCAACTGCTCCGATGATATGGACAATGCATGGCGATGTTAATCCTGCTTTAATTTATGGAGTAGATCCTCAAGATGCAGAGGCTGGACACAAAGATCAAGATTCCGAAGATGCCAGCCGCATTCGCCATTCCCATGAATCCTATGGGTTTTCAAGCCACAGAATTTCTTTTACGAGACCTCTTGATAAGGATCTCTTTATAAATGGAATAAGGTCAATGCCTCCTGCTATTTTTCGTATCAAGGGAGTCGTCGATCTTGCCGACGCCGGAAATCCCATGCTTTTTCAATATGTAAGGGGTCGATTTGAATTTTCTGAATTTAACAACCCAAATGTTCAAGACCGGTTTCTCATTTTCATAGGCCAGGATTTGCAGAAAGATTTGATAGACTCTTTTTTCGGTGACCGTATGTATGGTCAATAACTATCGAGGTTCTCTTGGCTAATCAGGCGAGTTTATGG
>JBAUWG010000229.1:0-3306 GCA_049583675.1 Desulfobacterales bacterium
ATGTACGAATTGAGAGGTAATGGCGGCAGCTATGATTTTGTGCGTTTTTTGTAGCTCCTTGGTATTAAAGCGATTGCGGCGACTGAGGATTTTTTAATCTTCGCCGAGTTTTTTAAAGGATAATCCTTAAATATTAATAAGATAAAATGGCATTTTCCCCTCTAAACAATCTTTTGATCAGCGTTGAAAAGCAAGGCCCCGGCAAAATCAAAAAGGATACCTTCCCACTTCGATATGGAAAATACTCAGAGATAAAACATCGGAATACGAATTCCGGTTTAATTTAAGCAGACAATATTGGTTCGAGTTCTATGGTTATGGCTATCATGAAGCTGGAGAGATCTTTTATGTCGTGGGCAGAGAGCGCGGGGAATATAGAGCGGGCGAAACAGTGCTGAATATGGCCATCAGGACGACCAGGATCTTTCGTCAGATTGATGGTGAATGGCGACAGGTGCATCATCATGGTTCTATCGATGACCCAGGGTTGTTGGCAGCGTATCAAAAGGCTGTAAAATAAAATATATAGCGAAATGGCGCCCCAAACGAATAGACTTGAGAAAGGAACAGTTTACACTGCTGCATAAAAGAGGAGGGCTATAAATGGAAATTATATTAAGCTTGATTACGCTCCTGATCGCCTTAAGCATCGCCTCAGAACGCTTGGTCGAAATTATTAAAAATGCCATTCCATGGCTCAATCAGAAAAAGGCGGACCCTAGAGAAGAAGGCTGGAGGAAGAGTATACTCCAAGCACTGGCGGTCGTTGCCGGTATAGTGACAGCGATTCTTGCCAGACCAGCGATTGGCGGCATCGTCTCCGGACCGTGGGACACAATTACTGGTATCATAGCCCTGGGTCTCCTGACAAGTGGAGGCTCCGGCTTGTGGAACTCGGTTCTAACATACCTTCTGAAAGTGAAAGATATCAAAGGGGCCCAAGCAAAACAAGTGGAGTCCACCAGTGGCGGATAGGGAATAAATGGGGCCCGCTGCGATTTTTTGTGTTTCTTGTAGTTTTCTGGTATAAAAACGATTGTGGCGACTGAGCATTTTTCCGTAATGATTGACCTTGCCCATACAATGTATTACTATTACCGGTAATACTTATTACTGGAGGTCAAATTATGAGAGTAACCACAAAAGGTCAAGTTACAATTCCCCAGCACATTCGCGAAAAATTGGGGATAACCCCAACAACAGAAGTTGATTTTGTCGAGGAAGAAGGCCGCGTATTTCTAGTGAAACAAAAAGGGGAAAAGGCTGTGACCCGCAAATTTGCAAAATTACGTGGCGTTGCAACCGTCAAAATGACGACAGACGAGATCATGGCCTTAACGAGGGGAGATTGATGAAGGGCCTGCTCGTTGACTCAAACGTTATTTTAGACATTTTCCTTGATGATCCTGATTGGGCTGATTGGTCTGAATCTGCATTGGCCAATTATAGCGCCTACACAACGCTCTATATTAACCCAATAGTCTATACTGAAGTCTCTGTTGGTTTTGAAAAGATAGAGGAATTGGAGTCAGCTCTCCATAAAGGCGGATTCCAGATGTTGGAAATTCCAAAAGAAGCTCTTTTTCTGGCGGAGAAAGCTTATCTCAAGCATAGAGGGGGCAAAGGAATCAAGAGATCTCCTTTGCCCGATTTCTATATTGGGGCACAAGCTGCTGTATTTGATCTGGATTTAATTACACGAGATGTAATCAGGTACCGAACGTATTTTCCTACAATCCGAATGATCTGCCCTGAGAACATATAAGCCAAGGTCAAATGGTTCCGGTCGTTGTCCCTATCGGAAAGAATGGATCTGCTTTGTAACTTTACCGACTTAGCCCTGACCTTGAATTCCGGCCTTCCGGAGAAATAAGATGCTCAACCGGTTAAAGGACGTATTCGAGCCCTTTCAAAAACATGCTGAACGGAAGTGATTATCGCCATTGCTGCCATTCGAATCTGACCCGAGCTCTGGCCGCTGAAACCGGACTCCCGTTGCAGCAGGCCGAGGCGCATATCCATGATGTGCTCAACGTTTTCATGTGCACGGGCAAATTAATATTCTTATTTTAAACTTATCGAAGGGAGAGGGGAAATGAAAACTTTTTCCGATAAAGTGTACGATCTTTTAAGGAAGGTGCCCAAAGGTCGTGTAACGACCTATAAAGAAATTGCCCATGCTCTGGAAACCAGAGCCTATCGGGGGGTCGGTCAGGCCATGAAGCGAAACCCCTATGCGCCCGAGGTTCCCTGACACCGGGTTGTTGCCACATCCGGTCGGATTGGGGGATTTAAGGGAAAGACATCGGGCGCCGCCATACAGGAAAAAATAAATATGCTCAAAAACGAAGGAATCGAGTTCTACGGAGAAAGAATCAAGAATTTTGAAAAAATTCTTTTCCGATTTTCCTGATCCATGAAGTCTGCATGATTTGAGACACATCGACCTTGTTGGCAAACGCTTGACTCTGTATGCATTGATTGTTAATTTTATGCATAAGCTGGTACAATTTGTTCGCTTGATCATCATTTTGAACACATGAAAGACATCCTTAAACTCCGACTGCTGCATTAAAAATGGCCTATGCCGAAACCCGCTCCGGGTGGGATGCTCATTTTGCCGCGCGCCACTCGCATCTCTCCCTATTTTAAAATGAAGGTTGAGACCATTGATCCCAAAGGCGTTTTAAAAGGAAGAGACCGATGAAAGAATTGATTCATGAAATTAACATCCGTAGAGCCAAACGGGCACTGAGCGATCAAAAGATACCCGATGACATCCTTCGCAGACTCATGACTGCGGCAACTTTTGCGCCATCCTGTTTCAATAATCAATCGTGGCGTTTTCTCGTCGCTACGGATGGCGAGGCCTTGAAAAAGATCCATGACGCCCTGTCCGCCGGCAATTACTGGGTCAAAAAAGCACCGGCCGTCGTCGTGGTGGCAACAAAGCCGGAATTCGGCTGCCAATTGAATGACCGCAGGGACTATGCCTTGTTCGATTGCGGATTGGCCACCGAGAATCTCATGCTTCAAGGCTTTAAAGAAGGCCTTTATGTCCATGCCATTGCAGGATTTGACCCCATCAAAATAAAAGCCGCATTTCACATCCCTGATGAATACATTGTGATAACCCTCGTTGCAATGGGCTATCCAGGGGATGATGCATCATTAAACGAAAAGCACAGGGAACTGGAACACAGCCCCAGAAATCGAAAATCCGAATCAGAGGTGATTTGTTACAACGCTTGGGGGTTGGGGACGTCAGAGGACAAATGACAGAGGGCAGAAGTCAGGAGTCAGGAG